>NZ_JBMGQS010000037.1:0-22832 GCF_049060005.1 Flavobacterium sp. PLA-1-15
ACTTTGCCATTTATCAAACAACCGGCGGTATTGGCACCTGTTTGGGTTTCTGGAGGGAGTTTGTCACTGCCACTAAAAGGGTTGTCGTCCTTGTTACAGCTGTTTAGTGTAAAAAATGTGATGAGTAGTAGGATTGTTTTTTTCATAGTAAAATTTTAAAATGGTAAATTAAGGCTGAGTAAATGTAGGAAAAATTTTTATTAATAAAGGTTAAGGAAAAATTAGTATTTTACTATTTTAGTGTCAGTTAGTGTATTGCATATCAAAGCGACCTTCGGTAATCTCTATAATCTCACCTGTGTTTAAGTCTTTAGCTTTAAAACTAAAAGTTCCCGAGATAATAAAATTGACTGGGTCAAACCGTGTTATGGTTATTGTCCCACCTTCTATACTCGTTGAATTATATTCCCCATAAATACCTCCACCAATTAGATAAGAACCAAAATAATTATTTGTAGCTTTTTCCTTTAGTGAATATGTGGTTTCCTGAATTAAAGGCATATCAAAACAACCGATAATTACTCCTTTAAGATTTGACGAGTCTGTTCTACTTCCATAAATGCTTAATGCATAAGCGCCATTTACAAACTGATAAAAAGCGTGTGGAGCATTGTTGCCAAATTTTGGTGGTACAAACGTTTTGCCATCAATTAAACACCCGAATGTTTGTGCGCCAGTTTGCGTGGCGGGTGGCAGTTGATCTATTGGGTTGGTGCTTTTCTTGTCGTCGTCTTTGTCGCAGGCGAAGGTAAAGGCAAGAAGCAGTAGTAGGATTGTTTTTTTCATAGTAAGATTTTAAAAAAGTAAATTAAGGCTGATTAAATGTAGGAAAAATTTTTACTATTAAAGGTTAGGGAAAAATTATTTCTTTACTATTATAGTTTCAAAGTGTTGTTAGCCAGTATATATTAGTGGTTTTTGGTCTATCGAGATTTTCGAATACGGCATTGATTCGGCTGGCCTTTGTGTGAAGCGGGGAAATTTCTCAGAACGGGGCATCAAGTAGTTCTTTCTGTTCATCAGAAACGCTGGCGATGCATTGGAGATGTCAAGGGATTGGTTGATAACTAATGCTAATTTCCTTTGATACGCTGGAATATGCCTTTCATCAAAGCTTTCCCATCGCGTTTTTCTTTTGGGACTTCATACGCCTTGAGCGAACCATCTTGATTTTTAAAAATATAACTGAAGGCGAATTGAGGTTGCTTTGCATCGGCATTAAGCAAGCCAAAACGTAGGTCATTGAAATAGAAAGTGCTGTCTTTCTGGGTAACGATGTACCATCCTTCGCTGACTTTTTTGAGGGTTTCAAAATCAGGATTTCCTGTAAGTTCTTGTGCCAATCCGCTGTTCTTTTGATAAACTTGAAAAGTAATCGGCTGACTGTCAAATAAAGAATAATCACCTAGAAGATAGGCATCATTTGTGGCAACGTTTGCATTCCATAAGATGCAATTGAAGGCGGTTGGTTTTACGATAAGGTCGTTATAGGCGATGTTTTGCTGTTGCAGGGCATTCTTGAATTGTTGCAGGGCAAAAAGCTTCAAGCCACAGGTGATTGCCAGATAAAAAGTACTGATGTAGAGGCCTCGGAGGACGTATTTTTTCCGTAATGCAAATGTTGGTTTTCGCCAAGCCAGTATCAACGAAATCAGTAGGGGTAAAGTATAGAGTGGGTCGATGACGAAGATGGTCTTTAGGGCAATTCGGTCGGGCAACGGCCAGAACATTTGGGTACCCCAAGAGGTGAACATATCCAGTAAGACGTGTGTCAGCAGGCACCAGAACACCATATTGGTGGCACTTTTAAAGCTGTTTTTTTCTTTTTCTATTTTAGATACAATCCAACCCAAAATCGGCGAAAGCCCTAGAAAAAAGAGTAGCGAATGGCTCAGGCCCCGATGGATGGCAACGGCTTTCACTGGATACATAAAGGAACCTACTAGTACATCCAAATCAGGAATGGTTCCTAAAATGGCACCATAGAGGAATGTTCTGCGTCGGAGTTTTTCGCCTGCACATAACTCGGCGGTGGCAATTCCTAGAACGATTTGAGTGAATGAGTCCATTATGCTGTTATTTCGATCACAAAAATAAGCTTAATGCTTTTCATAATGGTAAGTCGCGGAATCGTATTCAACGATTTTAAAAAATAATTCTGCAATTTCACTTTAATTAACTGAAATACGGGGCTTCTGTAAAAAATAAAAGAGCGGAGAGTAATCTCCGCTCTTTACTAAAAGTATGCTAGATGCACTAACCAGCGTGCGTCTTATAAACTTATCAGTTCCCTAGAATCTGCCATTTGCCCTCTTGATGAAAACCACCACCACCACCTTGAGTGACGTTGGCAACATCTCCAGACATCGTAAAGGTAAATGTCCATGGGCCAACGCAACCATTATTCAAATAAAGTACGTTTCCTGTAGCGGTAAGCGAACTTCCTTCCGAACCTGCGCTTGACATAACAGTGATGTTTCCATTATTCTGAATAAAGATCATCCCTCCGATTGCCGTAGCAGAACATTGCGTATAGAATCTGACCATCGCAGTTGCTCCCTTGCCAACGTTGATTGTAAAAGGGCCTTGTGTGCTATTGGTTTTAAGGTAAACAGGATGTTGTCCTGGGTCACCGTTGCACACATATTTGGTAAGCGATGCGTTTACTTCACCTGCATCCAAAGTTCCGTTGCTGTTGTTGTCCAATCCATATTCCAATTTGACGCCACCTCCAGGACAGTTAGCCCCTACAGCTTCAGTAGTTGTTTTAACGATTGTGTTTTTACCATCTGCTCCATTCGTACCATTTGTTCCTGTTTCGCCCTGTGGTCCTGTTGGTCCTTCAGGTCCAGTTGGTCCTGCGGGTCCTATTGTTCCTTGTGGCCCTTCAGGCCCAGTTGGTCCTTCGGGTCCTGTTTCGCCCTGTGGTCCTATTGGTCCTGTTGCTCCTGTAAGTCCTGTTTCGCCTTGAGGTCCTATTGGTCCCGTTGCTCCTGTAAGTCCTGTTTCGCCTTGCGGTCCTATAGGTCCTGTTGCTCCTGTAAGTCCTGTTTGGCCTTGAGGTCCTATTGGTCCCGTTGCTCCTGTAAGTCCTGTTTCGCCTTGAGGTCCTATTGGTCCCGTTGCTCCTGTAAGTCCTGTTTCACCTTGCGGTCCTATAGGTCCAGTTGCTCCTGTAAGTCCTGTTTCACCTTGCGGTCCTATAGGTCCTGTTGCTCCTGTAAGTCCTGTTTCGCCTTGCGGTCCTATTGGTCCCGTTGCTCCTGTAGGTCCTGTTTCACCTTGTGGTCCTATTGGTCCCGTTGCTCCTGTAGGTCCTGTTTCGCCTTGCGGTCCTATAGGTCCAGTTGCTCCGGTAAGTCCTGTTTCGCCTTGCGGTCCTATAGGTCCAGTTGCTCCGGTAAGCCCTGTTTCGCCTTGCGGTCCTATTGGTCCCGTTGCTCCTGTAGGTCCTGTTTCGCCTTGCGGTCCTATTGGTCCCGTTGCTCCTGTAGGTCCTGTTTCACCTTGGGGTCCTATTGGTCCCGTTGCTCCTGTAGGTCCTGTTTCGCCTTGCGGTCCTATAGGTCCAGTTGCTCCGGTAAGTCCTGTTTCGCCTTGCGGTCCTATTGGTCCCGTTGCTCCTGTAAGTCCTGTTTCACCTTGCGGTCCTATAGGTCCTGTTGCTCCAGTAAGTCCTGTTTCACCTTGCGGTCCTATAGGTCCTGCTGGTCCTGTTGCTCCAGTAAGTCCTATTTCGCCTTGCGGTCCTGCAGGTCCTTGCGGTCCTGTTGCTCCCTGAGGCGCGTTTGCGGCATATAATGCGTAAGGAACACTCATTAGTTCGCTTGTACCATTAATGGTATAATTACTTCCTCCTGTGGGGTCAATATTGATTTCTATGAAATAAGGACCCTGGGACCAATCAATGTTTGAAAAGGTTCCGAATGTAGCGTTGCCGGTACCAATTTGGAGAGTAAGGAGTCCATTGGTATTGGTAAGCCCCGAATGTGATTCGCTAAACACAGTGTTTCCTGTTGTGGAACCTTGAAGGATGCTTATTTCGACTCCCAAATTGGTATTGGCCAATAAGGTTCCATCTGTATTGCGGATTACCGATTGGTAGCTCATCTTGCCGGGAACCTGGGCAAAGAGAATTCCCGAGAATAATAGTATAAATAATAATGTAATTTTTTTCATGATGTTTTCTTGATTATTTTAAAGCTCTTTGCTAAAGTGCCGCCGTTGCGTACGTTGAGGATATACACTCCATCGGCATAGCTTTCCAGTGAAATTATTGTTTCAGTACTGTTGGTATTGTTTTGCGTAAGCAGGCGACCACGAAAATCAAAAAGTTCATAGTCGAAGTTTTTACTGTCAACAGTTTCAATCTTAAGGATGATGTTGTTCTGCGTAGGATTGGGGTATACTAGCATCTCAAGCCTAATGTGGGGATGCTCCTCCCCAGAAAGCACAAGAATTTCATAGGGTTGTTGTACGCCTTGGATGGCAAATCCGTTTGAACCACTTATTTCCGTATAGGTGATCTGACCTATCGAATAGGTGGTACTGCCACCAGTTCCCGAACCAGATCCTCCAGAAGTGACGACCGATTCCTGCGCTAAAAGCCCCCCTGAACTGAACATCCAGAGAAGTAAATAAAAAGAATTTTGCTTCATAATTTAATAAGTTAGGTTATAGGGGTAACTTGGCAATTTATGCCTGAATCAAAAATAGTAGAATAATAAATTATTGTTAAAAAAGGGAGGGGTACAAAGAGGGGTACAATTCAAGAATGGTTGGATTTTTAGGTTCTAGGTAAGATTCGATGAAAAAATGAGATTGATTTTCTTTGCAAAATTTATGGCGATTTTTTTTACTCTCCGTAGTGATTTCTAAGGTAAATAGTTTTTAAGACTATTGTTTTCTTCGAAACATCCCGTATTTTTACAAAAGGCAAAGCAACAACGTTTATGCAGTCCTAAATAATCGCAACCTTATGGACAATAAAAAATTCAAGATCAGCCTTACGATGGCGGGAGCTGTTTCTGCAGGAGCCTTTACGGGAGGCGTGATGGATTATCTTTTGGAAACACTCGAACTGTGGGAAAAGGCAAAACAGCACAACAGGTCACTCGGTATCTACCATCCCGATTATGATTTTTCCATCCCGATGCACGACTTGGAGCTTGATGTCATCAGCGGTGCTTCGGCGGGAGGCATTACCGGGTCTTTGGCCATGCTGAATGTGGTGGACGCCAATCATCAATATGTCAACAAGGACAATCCGTTTGGAAAGAACAACAGGTTCTACCAAAGCTGGGTAGAAATGGGTGACGATGCCACAAGCAATACGTTTGAAAAGTTGCTTTCTACTGATGATCTTTTAAAAGGAGAAAGCCCAGATTCCTTGCTGAATTCCAAACCTATCGATGTCATTGCCGAAAATGCCTTGAAGATTCAAAACATAAAGCCGTATCCTTCGTATGTTTCCGACAGTCTGGATTTGATTCTTACCACGACCAATCTCAGAGGCATCAACTTCAAGATTGATTTCGGTGGCAACGACAAAAGCGGTTCCGTCATAACGAGCCATGCCGGCTTTTTCAGATATAAATTGACCAACGGAACGTATCCAACCGGTATCCCAAAAGGAGACGACCTTTATTATGTTTTGGACCTTGCCAATCCAAGGGACATGGATTATTTAAAAGACGCGACACTAAGCACTGCCGCTTTTCCAATTGGATTAAAGTCGAGGGAAGTGGCCATTTCCCAGCAATATGTAGAGCGTTATCCTAAATACCTCTTCGGAAAAAGGACAGGCATTTACCCATTGTTGAGGGAAAACAGTGTCTATAAATTCAACTCCATTGACGGCGGACTCATCAACAACGAGCCTTTTGCTATTGCATTGAAAGTGCTTCGTGAGAAGAATGCTAAGGAAGTTATGGAAAAAGACCGCTATGCGGTGATCATGATCGACCCTTTCCCAAATAAGGACAGTGATGTAGAGGAGGAAAATCCCAAACGGGATATTGTTTCGGTTGCAAAGGGAATGTTCAAGGCGTTGCGGAATCAGGTGATGTTCAACCAGGACGGTATCTTGGAAGCATTGGAACTGAACGACCGTACCAAATTCTTAATTGAGCCGGTCCGCAAAAAGATGGTGCAGGGAAGTATGACGCGTGCAAAGAACGACCTCGCATCGGCACCTTTTAGTGGGTTTGCAGGTTTTATAGACAAATCGTTCCGACAGCACGATTATCATTTAGGACGACAGAACTGCCAGACATTTCTACGTTATTATTTCGGTGTTCCAGAAAAAGATATTCAAAATCGACTGAACGACCAGCCACATAATCAGGCTTTTGAACGTTTTTATTTCAACGAAGCACAGTTTGATCCGGCAAGCAAGAAATTATATCCGATTATTCCCGACATGCGACTTTTAAAAGCTAGAGAAAACTTGAGTGATACGGCAGTTTATGGAATTGATGCCAAATTGGATTATCCTGTTTACCCTTCGATTACCCAATCAGAATTGGAAAAGAAATACAAAAAGTTGATGGTAAAAAGACTGGAGAAAGTGTCCAATGCATTGGTTTCTAATTTTTGGTTTAACATTGCAAACTGGCTTTTTCTAAGGAAGAAACTCTACAATGGAGTGGAGGACATGATTGTGCAGGAGCTTAAGGATGCCGAATTAATGAAGTAATTTTAAGAGAATGAGTAAAGCGCTTTTTATAGGAAATGGAATCAACAGGGTAGCGCCAACGGCAGTTTCTTGGGGAAGCCTGTTGGAAAACCTTTCCAAAAAGTTTAATGTTGATATTGATCTTCAAAATGACTTGAAACCGTTTCCATTGGCTTTTGAGGAAATGCTTATCGGCAAATTAGGAAACAATCCTTACGACGCACTCAAAAATATGAAGCAACACATCGGTCGCATACTGACAGAAGCCAATACAGATTCTTCACAGTTGGCGCTTCATGCAAAGATAATGCAGTGCGGTATTACAGAAATCATCACGACCAATTATGACTACAATCTGGAACGTTCCATCGTTTCAGACTTTGATAGCCAGAAAAGGCAATTGGCACTCAACAATCAGGAATCGAAACACAGTCTTTACCGTGGTTATCGGGTGGAGGATGTTACAGTTCGACACATTCATGGTGAGATAGAGCACAACAGGAAGATAACGGGCACAAATAATTACAGCGCAGAATCCATCATGATTGGATTCGAACATTATGCCGATTATGGTCTTAAGATTCAGGATTTAATATACGGGTTAAAGGACAAAAGACGTTACACCAACGCTGAAGGTATTTTAGGGAGGATGGCACTGCAACAGCCAGCCAAGTCATGGACCGATTTATTCTTTACTCATGATATACATTTTGTAGGCTTTACACTGGATTTTTCCGAAAGTCATCTGTGGTGGCTCCTGATGCAAAGGCAGGAAATCATCAAGAAGTTCAGCAAGGAAAATCACATTCGTAATACGATAGTTTTTCATTATCCCGAAATGCCGTTGCAGTCGCTGGACTATGCCTGCAAAGATGAAAGTGCTTTCAATACCCTCTACAAAGGTCGGCTGACACAGCAAAAAAACAAGGCAGTCACGGATATCCTTAAAGCACTAAACGTAATCATCAGCCCGATTAGATGTAGTAATTATTTAGAATTTTATGATAGGGTTTTAGAGCAAGTGAGCACTCACACTCAGATTGTTTAAAAAAAATACCAAAACGATCTTTAAAGAAATTGTAAAAAAAAAAGCCACTCCTTTTATGGAATGGCTAATTTAATCTAGTGTCTGTGTGAAAAGGACTAGCTCAACTGTGCTTTTCTATTTTTAAAATAATGGAAGGCAAAGCAGATGCCAAGAATCATCATATAGATCATCCAACCGTTGATTGGGGCCTGCTCGACAGAACCATTTGTATCTCCGTTTTCATCTTCCATTCCCGTACCCGGATTATCGTCTGCAAACATCAGAAAATCGCTGAAAAGGATGGCTACAAATAGGTAGCCCTTTAAAAATTTATGTACCATGATTGTATGTTTTAATAGATTATTTTTTTGCTTGTTCTTGCATTGTCTTCGGTTGTTATCTGAACAACCAGCACCTGCTGCGCCACTGCAAGTTCGCTGATGGCAAAGGTTGTGGCATTTACATCCGATGCGCTGTAGAGCAGTCTTCCACGGACGTCATAGATATCGACTTGCTTCATCGTTACCCTTCCGGCATCGATGTTCAAGGTGCTTCCATCTTTGTAGATGATTACGTTGTTTGCATCAAACACCGGATTGTCTGTTCCTAGGGTTGCATTCTGATACACCACTTCAAAACGGCTTTCGAAAATTCCTGCCTCGGTAGAGAAGGTATAGTCACCGGCCTTCAGGTCGTGGTAGATATTGAAAACATTGTCCTTCAAATAAACCTGTTGGTCACCTGTAAACAATCCGTCGTGGTTGCTCAGCTTAAGAGTAAGGGTTCCCCCATTGTTGGCCTTGTAGCTCAAAGGAACAGCATCTTCTGCGGTAAACGAAGCCCTTGCCTGAATAGCCAGTTTAGCCTCTTCTGATTTGGTATATACAGATAAGTCAGAGTCGTTGTACAATCTTCCGTCCCATCCAAAGTCAAGTCCGTTGGTAGTGTTGGCACTGTATCCAATTACGGTTTGCCCGAAGCTTGTACCGTTATTGCTGATGTCCAGCCAAAGGCGCGACAATTCGTTGGTAGTTTCGTCCACAGGCGTTACGGCTTGTCGGAAAAAAGGTCCCTCGGTACTAAACGTCCTCATCATATTGTTAAAGTTAAGCTCGTTGGCAGTGCTAGAAGCCTTGAAAAGGAATCCCTGTCCCGGTTGGATAACCCAATCAGAAGGGTTTCCGGTGAACAATTCCGATGAATCCGTTGGCTGGTCAACCGCCGCACTTCCCATATTGGTAACCGTTACGTAGGTTGCCGTTGGCGCCAAGTTGGTTTTTCTCCAGAAGTAGAGCGTACCATTGTCCATCTGTTCCTCGTTGACTTCGATGAATGCTCTGATGTTGATTGGCGACGGATAAGGATTTCCTACTGCATTGAAGCGTCCTCCTTCGGTAGATAGTGGGATGCTGATGTCTCCGTTGTTTGGAATTCCTTGGAACACGCCGTTGAATACTGATGTTGATCCTGCAGGTAGTCCCGCTGGCATTCTCACAAGGTATCCTTTTCCTGGCGTAAAGCCAACCGCATTTGGATTACCACCGAAGATTCCCGATTGGCTCAGATAGTTGCTGTAGGCGCTTAGTGCTGTATTGTAAACAAAGAAATTTGCATCTAATGTTCCGTTTGAGAAATCTTTCAGGGATTGTGTTCCGCTCGTTGGCGAAGACCAAAGGGTATAGTCCAGATTATAAAGCGCATTGCTGTCCCTGTGGAAGGTAATGTTTCCTGTATTTTCGTTAACGGTTACTTCTGGATGCTGGATAAGGCTTGCATTGTTATTGAAGATCAGCTGACCTAAAGGATGTACCTCTACATTTGTAAAGACGGCAAGGGTATTGTCAGAAGCAATTGTAACAGTTACATTGTCCATCACTTCGACACTGCAAGCCAGCAGAAGATCTGTTGATGTATAGTCGGCCATGAATACGACTTTTGATTCAATCGATGGCGCTGTTGGAATCCAATCCGTACCGTCCCATGTAGACGTAGTTTGGCAAAATTCGCAATCCTCATCAACCTCTCCATCACAGTCATTATCAATCCCGTCGCCACAGATTTCCTCAGTTCCGGATCCCGGAAAAACATTAGGATCACTATCATCACAGTCATCACCGTTAAATACATATCCTTCCATGTCTTCAAATAGATAGCAATACGCAAAGGCGGTGTCAGGATTACCATATCCGTCACCATCATTATCTTCATAATAGACGATGTTTTCTTGGCTTTGTATGATCGTCAATTCGGCTGCATCAGAAGTTACCTCAGGAAAACAGCCATTAGAGATGATGCAACGATAGGTGTAGCCCGTCATATCCAATGTTAGGTTATTGACATACATTTCCCAGGTATCGACACCTCTGTAAGATCCTCCAGAAGGAGCGATGCCGTTTTCTAAGTTTACAAATCCTGAACCATCGTTCACCTGCCATTGAAAGTAGGCACCGCTCGTGGCATAGGCATAGAACCTAACTTCTTCTTGTCGGCAAGCCTCATAGGATTGGGGTTGTGACATCATGATCATTTCACCTCTTACATTAACGACCCCTGGATCTGTGAAAAATGTAAATGGAGTTTCATCTTCAATTCCGCTTATTGCACAACGGTAGGCTTGACCACTTATCTCTTCAGATGGGTTGATGATGGTCAATGCCGCCGTGTCGGTACCGCTGTATAGTTCTCCGTTAGCGATATTGCTATAGTCAAGACCATTAAACAGCTGCCATTGATAGGTAAATCCGCTTTGGGCGGTTATCCAAAGGGAGGCATTCTCTCCAAGACAAATTGTAGTCGTTCGCTGAGGATGGTACACGATAGGACAGCCTTCATCAATGTTGCCGTCACAGTTGTTGTCAATTCCGTCACCGCATATTTCAACGGCACCTGGATAAACAGTTACATCATTATCATTACAGTCCAAATCGTTGGCCACAAATCCTCCTGGCGCACCTGAACAAGATAACGTAGTTACTGTTGCATTTCCATATCCGTCTCCATCAAAATCCTCGTAGTAGGTTACGTTTGCAGTTACCGTCAGTGTCGCAGTTTGAGAAGTTGTATCAAGGAAAGAGTTTGCTGAGGCAATACAACGATAGGTAGCGCCATTCATTTCTGAGGCAGCTTCTGTAATGGTAAGTGTTGCAGTTGTAGCACCGCTGTATACACCGCCATCACTGATAGGAGCAAATGAAGAACCGTTATAAACTTCCCATTGATAGCTTGTTGCACCGCTGGCTGTTATCGAAAAGGAAGCAGTATCTCCTTGACAAACCGAAGCATTAGAAGGATTTGAGGATATGTTTACCGCTGCAGCATCAGGAATATTCAATGCCTCTATATTGATCATATTGTTGCGCCATATCTCATTGCCTGTGCCGTCGGTGTTGACCCTTTTGATTTCGTAATTTACACTGTCCAAATAGTAAATTTTATTGTTGATCTTGTCCAGTGCCAGGCTATAAACATCCCAAACAAAGTATCCACCTACTAGAAATGTGCGGGATGATCCATCCAGATTAATACTTTCTATGGCAATATCGCCACTGATAGGGTCACTGCTAGTGAAATATAATTTTGAATTTGCCTCATCGATAACCATTCTAGGATAATAAGCTTCAAGAAAAGTTTCTAAATTAGTACCATCTATATTCGAGCGTGAGATTTTAAAGTTGTACTGGTCGAACCAATACAGTTTTTGGTGGGTTGAATCTACTTTTATATTATGAAAATTGCTATATCCATCGCTTGATAGTACGACCGTTCTTCCACTTCCGTCCAGATTGGCCTTTTCTATTATGCCGATATAGTTAATATTGTCAATAGTAGTATAGGTAGACCAATATAGTTTTTGATTTATAAAATCTATTGACATGCCCGTTGCAAAATCTACGTTTGCAATAAGGATAACTGCATTAGTCCCATCGAGGTTTGCCTTCATGAAAGCGGCTTGATGTTCGTCGTACCAATACATTTTTTGGTTGGCTACGTCTATTTCTAATCCACGAAAAGTAGCAGGACCTCCTGCTGTGTAATGGAAGGTCATTGCTGTACCATCAAAATTGATGCTTTCAATCTCGCTTGGATTGTTTTTAGTCCAGTAGAGTTTCTGTCCGCTCATTTCAAGCCCTGTATGGAGCAACACCATCAGCAGGGCCATCTTAATAAAAGAATGTAATCTTCTGTTCATTTTTAATTGATTTTTTTTGGAAGGGTTAGGGGGTATTTAGAAACAAAGAGTTCCTACAAAATTTTCCAAGACCAAATGTAGTCCAATTAAAATTTTTTGTTAAAAAAGGGTGGGGTACAAAAAGGGGTACAATTTGTAATGTATTGTTTTTATGTGATTTAAAGCTGTTGTAAAGAAGATCGAAGCTGTTTTTTTAGAAATCCAAAAACAGGTCTTCAAGTCTTTCTTCCTTCGAAATATTGATTTTTTTGCGAAGCCTTTGGCGGTTTTTCTTGATGCTCATCGCACTTATTCCCGTCATTGCCGCCATCTCATGCGAATTGAATCCAAGCTTGATCAGCGAACACAAACGCGTTTCAGCAGGAGTAAGTCCGGGGTAGGTAGTTTTGAGTTTTGCAAAAAATCCGGCATGCACTTTTTCAAACAATATCTTGAATTTTGTCCAATCCTCTTCCGTCAGGATGGTAGCAAAGCGAAGCTTATGCAAAACAGAATGTTCATCCTCAACAGCAATGTCATTCTGTTGGCGAAGGCTGTCCATTTCCAGTTCTGTCTTTTCCAAAATTTCCGCCTTTTGGCGAAGGTTCCGCACATATTCCTCAAGCTGTTCACGCGACGATTTAAGTTCGCGCTCCGCCATCTCTTTTTCAAGCAGTAATAGCGATTGCTTTTGTTTTTGGATTTTCCTTTCGCGGAGCTGTCTGCTGTAGAGCAGTCCAATAACAATGGCCAGCAATGCCCCGATAAAAATGTACAGCCGTTGCATCATCTCAGCGGCCTGTTTTTCTTCTCTCAATAACTTTAGGCGGTTGTTCTGCTGCTCCGCTTCAAACATTTGCAGGATCGAAGTGTTCTTAGACAGTCTCGCACGTCGTTCAATACTGTCCCTGATCGTATTGGAAGCCTTGAGATAATCCAATGAGCGTGAAGCATTGCCGCGTGCATCCCAAGCTCGTGCATATACACTAAAAAGGTATTGTTTCCTGACATAATTCTGAAAGGTCATATCGCGCGATCGAAACTCTTTTTCTAATAGTTCTTCGGCCTCCTGCAGCTGCCGCAGTGCTTGCTCCACCTTTCCCGAATGAAGAGATATGTCGCCAAGCCCCGTAAGTGCTTCCACAACCAGTTCAGTATCATCCACAGCCAGTGCACAGCGGTAATATTCCTCCATAAACTGTTGGGCAAGCGAATATGATTTTTCACCTAGATATTGCCTGGCAATATTCCCAGAATTCAGACCAATCCAAGCAGTATCTTTGGCAACTACTGCCTGATGCCTGGATTGTTTGAAGTATTTTCGGGTACTGTCTGGTTCTTCGAGTTCACGGTAGCACAACCCGATAGAGTTGAGCACACCAACCTGACGACGCAGATTTCCTGTTTGTTGCTTAAGGCTCAACTTGAAATATTTTACCGCCTCGTTAAAGTTGCTCAGGTGGTAATATACATAACCCAAACGGTCAAGTATGCCCGATGCGTCATAAACATTCCCGTATCCAATCTCGTCAAAAATATAATGTGCCTCAAGCAGGTGCTGCAGCGCTTCCACAGGTTTTTTTGCACTCGTAAAATAATAATACCCCAAAGAATGTTTAAAGTAACCCACCTGCAAGTGTTGTCCATTTTTTTCAGCCATAGCAATGGCTTTATCCATCAACTCAACGCCTTTTTTGTCTTGTTTGGCATCCATGGCCATAACATATAGGCCACGATAAAAAGCAATATGAGCAAGGGTAATCTTATCATTCTTTTCAAGAGCTAGTTCCTCAAGTTCATGCAACAACTTTATCTTTGGGTTTGGCTTTGAGAAAAATAGATCTTTGTTAGACCATTGCTCAAGCAGGGTAAGTTTCTCTGTTCCATTAGTTCGAACAAGATTTTTTAAGGTATTTTGCTGGGCAAAACTGCTAATGCACACCAATGCCAAGAGCGGCAACAATGCTTTGCAACAACGATAAAAGTAACTATAAAACAGGGGCATAACTGCTATTTGGAACACTTAGGGGATTGCAAGATAATATTTTAATGCAATAAAAGAATTCAAAAGCAACTACTTTTTTTATGCACTCGCTATGACTTTTTATATTCCGTCAATCGCTATAAGGCTTCCCAAACCTTGGAGAGTTCTGCCAATGTTACGCAAATCATGCATTTTTGAAGCAGGTGCAAAACCGCAGGGCATGCCACTGTTAGTAGGCATGCACAAGTTACACCAAAGGTTTTGTCTTCCATAGATGCAACAATACTAAACGCTTTTTTCCAAAGAAACCTCCACAACCTCCAGCACATTATAAGCATCCTTCAAAAAATAAACTTCCCCATCCGTAACCGTACAGAAAGAAAAATAGAGTAGTGCAATCAGTATTCCTTCACCTTCAGGAACAACTGCTTCAAGAGTGATGGTGTTGCTGGCATCGTTTCTACCAACCAAGGTCAGCGGGCTGGTTTCCATCGTGCACAAGGGCAGTTCCGTATCCAGTCGTAAAAGTACCAGCTGAAGCCCTAATTTTTCTGCCCCTTTGGGAAAATAAACCCGGCTTGCATCAAAATTTGGCAATGTCATTTGTCCTTTCGGAAGATCAACAGCATAGTGCTGCATCATTCCAGAACGCAGGTTCCTTTTCGGATTAAACGAAAAACCCTGCAACATTTTCATCCCTTGAACGGTCTCAAGTCCAGCCTTAAAACTTCTTTCTCCCTTTGGAGAAATGGCATCACAGTTTTTGATGTTGGTAATTTGAGCCTGTACAGAACCATACAAATGCGGAAACGGAATGGTTTGAAGATAGAAATGCAGGGCATTGTAGAGTTGCGACGAAATCTTGGCACAGCGGCCAAACTCACTTCCCAATTGTCGGGTCACAGCATAGCGCTCTTCGGTTTTGATGCGCTCCCCCTTAAATCCTCCCGGCGTCGAAATGATGTTGCCATATTCGGTTTCCCTGCCAGATAGGTTGCCCAACTTCCCTGTAAACTTTATAAGACCGATGTTTTTTGCCATGGCGTATAATTTTAATTTTGGTTGATAGGTATAAATATAAAAATTGTATCTTTACAATTGTAAAAACACAGCTTTTTTTTTACACACTACCATCCACGGTACCAACGCTTTCCAAACCCTTTTCCACCTCTTTTTTAGTATTCCAAAACCATAGCCATACCGTACCCATACCGTATCCATACCGTATGTTCTTCCTATTTCATTCGGATCACATTCGGGTCACCTTCGGATATTCTCCGCACCAAATACGCTTATGATGGAGATGTAACAGCCATCAGTTCCACAAAACAAAGGCTCTACCCGAAGATGTGCCAAACATATTCCAAACGATAGCCGTATTAGCACAATCAATCAACACCATTTTTGCTATTTTTACCAAACAGAAGCAACACAACAGCAAACCGATATTCAAACAGCAATTCTAGGCAATGGCATCAGGGCAAATCAACCAAATACAAACAGTATTCACATTCTCAGACCTTGTAAACAATAGCTTTCAGGGAAATATCAATGCAATTTGCTGGCAAAGAAATCCCGCTGGCGATTATAAAGAAATAGTTTCCAAGCTAAGGCTAAAGGAGAACATTACAGAGGTTTCCGCAGAAGATTTACTCCAACTCGACCTATCTGCCGAGGGCGAGCTCGCAAGAGCAACCCTGCTAAACGACCTAAAGCTACTAACCGAGTATGGCGCATCGCCCTCCCTCAACTTGCTAAAACAGTACGACCGTGACACTGAATTTGACTTCATCTCCACCGATGTCTATTCCTACCATGTAGACAGGTCGCCCATAGCAACAAACACTTTCCTCTGTACCTACTACGGCACAGCCAGCGATATACTGCCCAATCACCAAGCCGACCAAAAGATCCTTGTGCCAGAAATCCGCCAAAAGCTAAGGGAATTGCACGAAGGCGAGGAGCAGGACTTCGAAGAGTTCCTCAAAGAATACTATTTCGACCTGCATTACCATCCAAAACCCAATGCACAGCCTATAAACCTTGGAGTAGGAAACCTCTGGAAGCTCTCAGTAGACCATCCCGGACAGCAAGTCTTGCCCTGCATCCACAGAGCACCCATAGAAAACCCAGACGAGTACCGACTACTGCTCATCTGCTGATATTTTAGAAGATACAATAATTCCTTCATCACATCTTGATAAGGTTCTCCCCATTATGACGCCCTTAATGTTGCAGTCACGCTGTTTTAATAGCTAAAACTATTTTCAACTCATACTGCACAACACCCTGTATGACAAAACAACCGATAAAAGTTAAAACACGCTTTTTTACACCTTTGGCATGCTTTTTATACTTCTAATGCCATAACAGGAGCATGCTTCAACCTGTAAACTAACTTAGGTTGCATGCAAGTACAATTATGGAAAACACAACAAACAATACAGCATTTTCTATCCTCGAACTGGCCATAGTGTCCAGCGGAGTTACAATAGAACAGACACTTAGCAACAGCGTAAATCTTGCTCAAAAAGCAGAACAGTTGGGCTACAGCCGTCTTTGGCTTGCAGAGCACCACAACATGGTGCATGTTGCAAGTGTGGCCACATCGGTATTAATCGGACACATAGCGGCAAATACCAAAAGTATAAAAGTAGGTTCCGGCGGTATCATGCTGCCCAATCATTCACCCCTTATTGTCGCAGAACAGTTTGGAACACTCGGCAGGCTCTTCCCAAATAGAATCGACCTAGGACTCGGAAGAGCCCCCGGCACTGACCAGCTTACCGCTCATGCCATCCGAAGTGACAGGATGAAGGCAGTCCAAAACTTCCCTGGTGAGGTACAGCAAATACAAAAATACTTTGAAGATGACAATGAATGGTCAGAAGTAAGGGCAGTAGTGGCAGAGGGGGTAAATGTTCCACTGTATATTTTAGGCTCTAGCCTAGATAGCGCTCACCTTGCTGCAAAGATGGGCTTGCCCTATGCTTTTGCAAGCCACTTTGCCACAGGACTGCTCCACGAAGCCTTGCATATCTACAGAAAGGAATTCCAACCTTCTGAACACCTCGACAAGCCCTACACCATAGCAGGAATAAACGTCATTGCCGCCAACACAGATGAGGAAGCCGAAAGGAATTTCACTTCTGTCATCCGCATGTTTCTAGGAATACTGACAGGAAAGAGGGAGCCGTTGCAACCCCCAATGGAAATGACCGATAAGCTGATGATGATACAGCACAACCCTGCTGTACGTGACATGCTTAAATATTCTTTTGTAGGAAGGAAGGAAGCAGTTGCCAAGCAACTAGATAAATTCCTCAAAGAAACTGGCGTCGATGAAGTCATGGTAGTCTCAAATATGCACAATCATGAAGACAGGATAACCTCTTATACCATCCTTTCAGAAATAATGAAGGAGCGGAATAATCAATAAGATTTTATATAATAAATGAATGATAAAAACCAGTTAAACCGCTGTTTTATAAGCGTTTTACTGGTTTTGTTTGTAATTTTATGTGTTTTTTATACCTTCTTACTTCCCGATGCAAAAATTTGCAAATATATTCCCCAGCAATTCATCATTGGTCACTTCGCCCGTAATGTTTCCAAAATGATACAATGCTTCGCGGATATCTATCGCCATCAGGTCGCTTGGTAAGTTGGTTTGCAGGCCATAATTCACCTTTTGAATTTCTTCCAATGCCTTTATAAGCGAATCATAATGGCGCGTGTTGGTCACTATGGTTTCATTGTTACGCAATGCACCTGTGTTGACAAACGAGAGCAATTGGTTCTTTAAGTCTTCAATGCCTTCCTTGTTCTTGGCCGCAATAAAGATGCTCGTCAGTTGATGCTCATCTGCCGAAAGTCTCTCATTAACCAATGCCAAGGTTTCTGCAGCAATCAGGTCTTTCTTGTTGATGATGATCAAAAGTGGTTTTAAAGGGAATTGATTCTTGGTTTTGCCAATTTCAATCAGCAATGATTCTAATTTTCCTTTAATGTCTAATTGTGAACCATCCACAAGATAAAGCACCACTTGTGCCTGTTCAATCTTTTCAAATGTCTTCTTGATACCGATGCTTTCTACAACATCTTTCGTTTCGCGTATTCCTGCCGTATCGATAAAACGGAAACTCATCCCGTTGATCACCAATTCATCTTCAATCGTGTCGCGTGTGGTTCCAGCTATATCTGAAACAATCGCGCGTTCCTCATTCAGCAGGGCATTCAATAGGGTTGATTTCCCAACGTTAGGTTCACCAACAATCGCTACAGGAATTCCATTCTTGATAACGTTACCAACTGCAAACGAATCAATCAGACGCTTCAATACAAATTCAATCCTGCTCAACAGTTCATAGAATTGTGTCCTGTCGGCAAATTCAACATCTTCTTCTGCAAAGTCAAGTTCAAGCTCTATCAGGGAAGCAAAATTCAGCAATTCCTCACGCAATTTGGCAATCTCGTTGCTAAAACCGCCACGCATCTGTTGCATCGCAATCTGATGCGAAGCCTCATTGTCTGAATTAATCAAGTCTGCCACAGCTTCTGCCTGTGAAAGGTCAAGCTTGCCATTCAGGAAAGCCCTCAGTGTAAATTCGCCTGCTTCGGCCATTCTGCAACCTTTTCTCAATAATAATTGTATGATTTGTTGCTGGATATAGGTAGAACCATGGCAGGAAAATTCAACCGTGTTCTCACCCGTGTAGGAATTTGGCCCTTTAAAAATAGATACCAATACCTGGTCATATATCTTTTCGGCTTCAACAATATGTCCAAGATGGATAGTATGTGTCTTTTGTTTGGTAATATCTTTCCCAGAAACAGATTGGAAGACCTTTGCGCCAATGGTAATGGCATCCTCACCCGAAATCCTGATGACTGCAATAGCCCCCGCTCCGGATGGTGTTGCCAATGCTACTATCGAATCCTGATTGATCATAAGTATTGATTTTGTGCAAAAGTAGTTCAAAAGATTCAAAGGTTCAAAGTTTGTGAGGAGCAAAGGTTAATAAGAGGCTGACAGGATTTGCCTTTATATCTTTAAGCCTGTGGAGTTTGTGCCTATGCATCTTTGAATGTCTCCTCACGTTAAATAAATGTAAAACTGACAATTCCCATAACAATCCCAGCAATGTTTTTGTAACTTTAGGTAGTTAAATAACCAAATCTTTACTATTATGAGAAAGATATTGTTTCCCACAGATTTTTCCGAAACTTCAAATAATGCCTTTGTGTATGCGTTGAAGCTGGCCGAGAATATAAATGCCGAGGTAATAACGCTTCACGTATACCAACTGCCCGTAATGGACATGAGCTATCAGGACGTACCTATTTATCAGGCAGAAGTATACGAAAGTCTAGAGCTGAACAACTTCGAAAACTTCAAGGACCAGATTCCCGTACTGAGAACAATCGCACAACAGCACCATCTTGAGCACATCAAAATCAGCAACGTCATGCTTCAAGGCGATTTGGTTGCAAATATTGTTAATATGGTCAAGGAAGAATTTATCGATTATGTCGTCATGGGAACAGAAGGCGCTACCGGAGCCAAGGAATTCTTTGTAGGATCGGCAACCGCCAGCGTGATAAGTGGAACCAAGGCCATGGTATTGAGTGTTCCTGCCGAAGCAAAATACGAACCCATTAAAAAGATTGGTTTTGCTACCCAATATTCAATAGATGAGCTTGACGCGCTTAGAAGATTATTGCCCCTGGCAAAAGGCTTTGATGCAAGTATCGATTGCATCTACGTGAAAACAGCCGACAATCCGGTGAAGGAGGTTATCATCGCAGACTGGAAAGCGATTTTCAAGGAAGAAAAGGTAACATTCCATACCATCGAAAGCAAAGATGTTGAAGATACGATGCTGGATTTTATAGACCTCCAAAAAATTAATTTGTTTGCAATGCTCAACCACAAGCCCGGATTCTGGGAAGGCATCTTCTATACCAGCCTTACCAAGAAAATGGCTTGGCACTCCAAAGTTCCTTTGCTGGCGCTACACGAAAATTAATTGTGTCTAAAAATAAAATCACAGTCCTTTTAAACAAAAAAACATCCGCCATAAGCGGATGTTTTCTTTTTAGATCTTTATAATATTAGAATCTGTAACGAACACCTAAAGCGATGTCTGGACCAAAATTATCTCTTCTCCAATCTTCAGATCCAAAATGAATCTCAGGTCTGAAATCTAAAGATAATTGTAATGGAAAGTCAAAAACATATTCAATACCAATATCTCCAGCAGCAAAAACACCTATACCGCTATCATCAACTCTTCCACCAGGTCCATCATAATCATAGCTCCAGCTTGTCAAACCTCCACCAACACCAGCATACCAGTTAAAACCTCCTTCAATGTTCCAAACCCATTGGTACAATCCAGCTAGTTTAATGGCATCTGCGTCATAACCTCTAAAGTCGTTAGTTCTCCAGCCTAAATCCAATTCAAGACGATTATTACCGCCTAAACCTCTCTGGTACGAAATTTCTCCACCAAAACCATCATTGTCTCCAACACGGATACCTAGTGCATTTTTAGAGATTTCCTGAGCTTGCGATGTAAACGCTAAACCAATTAGCATCACAACTGATAAGATTACTTTTTTCATAAATTTTTGTTTTAAATGATTTATAACAAAGTAAACAATTATCAAGCCAAAAAACCAGTAAAAAACTTTCAAGATTAGCGGATATCTTTATAAGATTTAACAGTCATTTAGTTGTCAGTTGCGAGGTATTCTTTAATGTTTTGACTGCCACTAGACGGAAACGGCAGTGCTTCTCCTAATTGTGAAACATCAACCAACTCATAATTTATTTGAGTATCACAATAAACCATGCCGAAGTTTTTAGCATAATATTGTGTAGAAACTACAACATTCTGAGGCTCCATTAGAGTAAACGGAAAATTGATTCCTTGAAAAGAAACTACTCCTCCCACATTCAAATTCACCATTACCTTTATCACCTTAACATCTTGATATGTGCCACGACCGGGTACATTATAACTCGTCAGAGATTCTTGGAAAACGGATTTCATCGTATAATTAAAAGTCAAAGGAATATCTTCATACTGATAATCGAAAGACCCTGAAAACGAACCCAGTTCTTCATTTGTAGAAGCACTTTCTTTAAAGATTACAAAATCGGTAACCGCAAGATCAATTGGGAAACCTTCAAGCAATGCTAAGTTTGTAGAACCCGAAACCATAACCTTGTCTCCACTTTTTCTAACAGCGTTTCCGCTCAAAGAACCTGAGAAAAACCCGAAAGCAAGTTCCTTGGTCTTAAACTTTTTATAACTCGTTCCGTTAACAACCGTGTCATTGGCAACATATAAAGAATCGCGTCCTGGAAAATCGCCTTCAACATCATATATCCAATATTGATCGTTTTCTACAGAAAAATAATTCGTTTCACCAACAGGTTCATTACCCGAATTAGGACCATCATCACTAGAAGAGCATGAACTAAGCACAGCCATCACAAGGACAGCCAAAAAATAATATTGTTTCATAATTATTGAGATTAATTTAGAAAGCGAATATAGCAATTTTACTCTTTCGCCATCATGAAAGACGACACAACTTGCAAGCTGAATTTCGTCTCCATCTCAAAATAATCCTCCTCCTTATGAAAATAATCCTCCTCATAACGGTATAATTTCCAGCGCTTTTTGTTATATTCCAGCGCCGTCAGGTTCTCAATCCAGTCGCCCGAATTCAAATACATAGTCGCCCCATTCTTGTTCTCCTTCCGCAACATTTTCGGCTCATGAATATGCCCGCACACCACATAGTCATACTTGTTTTCAATCGCCAGCTCCGTCGCCGTAGTTTCAAAATCCGAGATATGCTTCACCGCCTTCTTTACGCTCGCCTTAATCTTCTTCGAAAAAGAATATGGCTCCTTGCCCAATTTCTTCAAACACCAATTCACAAAACGGTTCATCAAAATCAAATAATCATAGCCCCATCCGCCCAATTTCGCAATCCATTTCGAGTGCTGTACCGAAGCATCAAACACATCTCCATGAAAAATCCACGCCTTCTTGCCGTCCAGCTCCAGCACCAATTTGTCCACCACACTAAAATTCCCCATGTGCGCATCACTAAATTTCCGCAACATCTCATCATGATTCCCCGTAATATAATACACCTTCGTGCCCTTCGAAGCAAAATCAATCAATTTCTTGACCACCTTCAAATGCGATTTAGGAAAATACGATTTTCGAAACTGCCAGATATCAATAATATCACCATTCAAAACCAGCGTTTTCGGCTTTATCGAACTCAAATACTGATGCAATTCCTTCGCATGGCACCCAAAAGTACCCAGATGAACATCCGAGATAACAACCAATTCAACAGCTCTCTTTTTCAATTTGAATCAATTAGAAGTTTAACAAATTAACCACACCAATATTAATTGAAACCAAAACCAACGTTAAGAAATCAATTATTTTTCAGGAGCCACTCCAGCTCTCCGTTCCTCCCGAAGCTTCGGGACTCATGCCAAAAGCTTTTTTTCCAAGCCCCAAAAGGAGTTTCTCCCGAAGCTTCGGGAGAAGCTCCTTTTAGGGCAGGAAAAAATAGCTTTCAGCCTTCCGGGCTTTCCACTACTCCCGAAGCTTCGGGACTGGGCTAGCTTCGCCCCAGGAAACTTTTGTCATTATCAAAAACTACAGTTATACTTGAATAATTTAGTGTTTAATATCAACAACGGCAGAAATATTCTGAAACTCAAGGAACAGTTTTGCATTCTTCAAAAAAACATCACATTCATTTTGTTTACTTTTTTTATTTGAAAAAAAATCAACTCACTGTTTCAAAAAAATAAAATAAGAGGAACAGTTCCAGCATCCATTCTGAAAAAAATATAAGCACTGGAACAGTTCCAACATCCATTCTAAAAAAAATATGGATACTGGAACAGTTCCAATGCTCGTTCTAAAAAAAA
>NZ_JBMGQS010000038.1:0-22778 GCF_049060005.1 Flavobacterium sp. PLA-1-15
CAAGGTGAAGGTGTAGCTTAGGTTGGGATCCGGAAGGTTCACTGTGTCAAGGGTGAAGTTTCCTGATCCGTCCAGTGAGGCGTTACCGCTTACAGTTGACGCACCATTGCTATAGGTATAGGCAACATTCGCATTTGGTGTTCCCGTAAACTGGATAGTCGGTGCCGTGTTCTGGCAAACCGTTGGCGTAGTTGTAGTGAAGCTTGCCGTTGGCAGGGCATTTACCGTCAAGGCCGCCGTTTCGCCAGTAAGTGCGTTCGAGCATCCGCTTGTTCCGGTGGTGGCTATATTTGTAAGCTCATAGGTGAACGTTCCTGCTGTATTCTGTACAGCTGTAGTAACCAGCAATTGGCCAGAAGTTGGAAGTATAACATCAGGTGCTGTTACGCCATCAATCTTATAGGTCACAGTAGCCCCTGGGGTTCCCTGGATCGTGAAGCTTCCTGCAGTTCCCAAACAGATAACCGGATCGGTGAAGCCGACCATCGTAGCTGTAGGAAGGCCTACGGAGATTGTAGTAACCGTATTAAAAGTTCCTGCTGGAACCGTAAAAGTACATGCTGGAATTGTATTTCCAGTAACGCTTGTAATGGTGTAAGTTATTGGTGCCGTTAATACAGGAGTGGTAAATTGTGCGCTTCCTGCAGCATCTAAAGTTACAGTATTATTGGTTGATCCATTATTGAATGTAACAGTTGCACCAGGTGTTCCTGTAAAAGCCAAATAAGTAAATTCATTTGTACATATTGTTGGATTAACAAATACAAAACTAGCCTCGGGTGTAGGATGAACCGTTAGGGTCACACTTTGAGTAGCAGAATTTGCACCAGAAATAGTAGCAAAAACACTATAAGTATAATCGCCCGGAGCTGAGGGAACCGGAACGTTTACTGGATCTTTAACATTAGAAGTAAATCCATTTGGACCAGTCCAAGTGTAAGTCGCACCTGGACCTGCATCAGAAGTTGTGAGATTGAAAGTTGGTGTTCCCTCGCAAACTGGAGTTGGTGTTACTGGAGTTGTACTGAAACAGCCTTCGATTAAAACAGTAGTCGTGGTAATATATTCAGGACAAGAACCCGGAACTTCAGGAATAGTATATGTAACCGTGTAAGTTGCTGGAGTAGCTCCCGTTAAATCCAATTCTCCTGTGGTAGGATCTATTATCAAACCAGTAGTTGGAGCAATCGTATAAGTTCCACCTGGAGTAAGTGCATCTAAAACAGGAGGCATTGCAGGATTAGAATTCATACAAAATCCTGGACTGCCACCATCATCAGGATAAGAGAATGTTCCCGAAGGGTTCCCTCCTTGAAGCGTAAAAGTCCTGACGTTATGACAACCAGTACCTGTTGCATCAACAATCAATACATATATTGTGTAGGGGTCGCTGTTTGGAAGCGTAAAATTATTTAGTTGAGCTGGGGTTAATGCTTGAGAAGTTTGTTTGTTGTATGCCGCAGTTGCATTTTCTTCTCTAAAATAATAAATCTCGTAATCGAATTCTGTATATCCATTTAAAATATAAGTATCCTGATTGATTGTAGGAAAAACATAAGGAGCAGGATTTGAAGTACACAAAGTGATATCAACTGGATCCAAAACTGGCAAATCAGGTGCTACGCTTAAAGTAATATCCGCAGTTGCCTGTGCCGTAGTGGTTCCGTTTATATAGGTAACAACTGCAGTTATGGTTTCAGGAACATCTTCATCTTCTATACAAACATTCAAAGGATTTCCAGTACCTAAAACAGTTCCACTTGCATCTTCCCAAGTCAAAGTAACCAAATCTGGCCCTACTCCACTAGGAACAAAACGCCACCCTTGATTAGTTGCTCCCCATGACCCTGTATTTCTGCCTGGTGGTGTATCACCGGCTGTACCTGCCTGGTTTTGCACACCAATTACACCATTCCCACTATTCCAAGTAGTACAAGACGATCTTTTTCTAACGGTAACATCAATTACATTGGTTGTTTCGTAAATTACGATTTGACTGGTTTGCAATCCTATATCCTGCTCTACTGTTGCTCCAAGGGTTCCATTACATTGAAATTGAGGTAATCTATTAAAGTTGGCTACAAAATATCTATTAGGAGCAGTTCCACCTACATAGTAGTTAACATTTTGAATTAGTGGATCTTGAATGGGTGGCGTAGCCATATTTGTATCTTGGTAAACCCCATAAATTGAATTTGTTATTGGAAATCCTGTATTAGGAACTGTCTGATTATAAGCCCATGCACATCCTCCACCGGGTTGTTGAGTACCACCAGGCACAACTCCTGCAATATCAAAAGTTATTACGCCATTTGAGCCGACTAGTACTTTATCATAGTTCTGACCATAAAAATTGAAGCTAAATGGCAATTGAAAAATGGGCGACCAAACATCATCTGTTGTAACAACCAAAACCGTTCCCCCTGTATAAGAATATAAATTCTGATAAATAATTTCCTCAACAGTATAATCCGTAGTTGGTTTTGTAATAAAATAGTCTGCTGTCAAGTCAACACAACCACCTTCAACACAAACTGCCGAGGGCTGCTGGATGGAAACTTCAACAATTGGCGCCTGCTGTGCAAACGTACAATAACTACTTATCAGGAATAAGCAGATGATTAATAGATATTTATTTTTCATTTTTAAAATTTTTAGGCAGCGAAATTTACAAAAAAATAACATATAATTATGACTAATTTTAAATTATTTGAAAAATTAACAGCTATGGAAGGACTTTGAATTTTATTATTTATCTTTGTAGCTTTAGTGTTTACACGTAATATAATATTAAAATTTAATGATAAATAGCGAAGATTTTCAAGACGAAATTGGAAACAATCACATTGCTACAAGCGCTCAAAATCCTATCAGAAATGATGCTTTTGAACTTACTGATGACCAAAAAATTGAATCGATAAAAAAAGACGTTCAGAATATACTTCTTACCCTTGGAATGGACCTTAATGATGACAGCATGAAAGGAACACCTAATCGTGTGGCCAAAATGTTTGTAAAGGAAATTTTTGGTGGTTTGAACCCTGCAAAAAAACCAAGTGCTTCAACGTTTGACAACAATTATAAGTACGGCGAGATGTTGGTTGAAAAAAACATTACGCTTTATTCTACTTGCGAGCATCACCTGCTTCCTATCATCGGAAGAGCTCATATTGCTTACATTTCGAGCGGAAGAGTTGTTGGGCTATCCAAGATGAATCGTATCGTGGATTATTTTGCCAAAAGACCTCAGGTCCAAGAACGTTTAACAATGCAAATTGTTCAGGAATTGCAAAAGGTTTTAGGAACTGAAGACGTTGCCTGTGTAATTGATGCAAAGCATTTATGCGTAAACTCGAGAGGAATTCGCGATATTGAAAGCAGTACGGTAACTTCTGAATTTTGTGGGAAATTTAAAGAAGAATCTACCCGAAGAGAATTTCTTGATTATATAAAATTGGAAACGAAATTCTAAAACAAATTTTCCTATATTGCAGATAAACTAGCACACGATAGTTCCGAGATTTCGGAAGAAATCCTTTTATTTTTTTAAAGAAAAAAATAAAAGATTGGAACGGATTGCTTCGCCAATTCGGCTGTTAGCCTCGGGTGCAGGATTAGCTCCTTAAAAAAAAAAAGAATATGCCATCATATAAAAATCACCCGCTGAAGATTTATAATTCCCTTTCGGGAGAAAAGGAAACATTTACTCCAATTCACGAAGGAAATATTGGGATGTACGTTTGTGGCCCAACAGTTTACAGCAATGTGCATTTGGGAAATGTGAGGACTTTTATGTCTTTTGATGTGATTTACAGGTATTTGATTCATATTGGATACAAGGTCCGCTATGTGAGAAACATTACGGATGCAGGCCATTTGACCGATGACGGCGATGTGGAAAACGACCGTTTTGTAAAGCAATCGAAATTGGAAAAATTGGAACCAATGGAAATTGTTCAGAAATATTCGGTTGATTTTCATAAGGTATTGGATGCTTTCAACTTCCTACCTCCTACAATTGAACCTACCGCAACGGGACATATTATTGAACAGATCGAACTTACACAGAAATTAATCAGCCTTGGATTTGCTTACGAAAGCAACGGTTCTGTTTATTTTGACGTATTGGCTTACAATGAAAAAGGCTTGAATTATGGCGAATTGAGCAATAGAAATATTGATGAACTTTTTGCGAATACGAGAGACCTTGACGGACAAAGCGAAAAGAAAAACCCTCAGGATTTTGCGCTTTGGAAAAGTGCTTCTCCGGCACACATTATGCGATGGAATTCTCCTTGGGGAGATGGTTTTCCAGGTTGGCATTTAGAGTGTACAGCGATGAGTACGAAATATTTAGGTGAAACGTTTGACATTCACGGTGGCGGAATGGATTTGAAATTTCCACACCACGAATGCGAAATAGCGCAAGGAAAAGCCTGTAATGGAACTGCTCCGGTAAATTACTGGATGCATACCAACATGCTTACGATGAACGGTTTGAGAATGAGTAAGTCTACTGGTAATTATATTTTACCAATGGAATTGCTAACTGGTAACAATACTTTTTTTGAAAAGCAATTTGAACCGAATATAGTGCGTTTTTGCTTTCTACAGGCACATTACAGAAGTGTCTTGGATATTTCGAACGATGCGATGGTGGCGAGTGAGAAAGGTTGCAACCGATTGTTGGAATCGCATAAATTGATTGCATCATTAAAAGCAAGTACAACTTCGACCTTAGACATTGCTTCTTGGAGACAGAGTTGCTACGATGCAATGGACGATGATTTCAATTCTCCGATTTTGATTGCACAATTGTTTGAAGGAGCTCGTTTTATCAATTTGGTTAACGACGGAAAGGAAACGTTGACTGCCGATGATATTCAACTTTTGGAAACTACTATTTCAAGCTTTTTGTTTGATGTCTTAGGAATCAACAATGAAGCTTCATCAAGTGGTGTCGCTTTGATTTCTGAAAAATTAAAAGGAACTGTTGAAATGTTGATTCAGATGAGAAATACTGCAAGAGCCAACAAGGATTTTGCAATGTCCGACCAAATTAGAGACCAACTGATTGCACTTGGAATTCAATTGAAAGACGGAAAAGACGGCACAAGTTTTAGTGTTCAATAGTATGCCAAATTAAAAGCGAATGACGATGTTTAGAAAAATTATCCTATTTCCTTTTATCTTTTTAATCCGATTCTATCAATTGGTTATTTCTCCTATTTTGCCTTCGGCTTGTAGGTTTCAACCCACTTGTTCGCAATACATGTTAGAGGCTTTGCAAATTCACGGATTGTTTAAAGGTGGCTATTTAGGAACGAAACGCATTTTGAGTTGCCATCCTTGGGGGAAAACAGGTTACGACCCGGTTCCTCAAAAAAACTGCAATCATAAACATTAATTTACTTTCAAATCTTTATTTTTACACAACATAACTTCATAAAATAAATATGACACATACATTAGGGATTGTTTGGAATCCATCAGAAGGAATTGATTTAGGCTTTTTTGTCGTTAGATATTACAGCCTTATGTGGGTTGTTGCCTTCGGTTTGGGTTGGTATATTATGAAAAAGATTTTCGACAGGGAAAACGAACCGGTTGAAAAACTGGATTCTCTTTTCATCTGGACGATTCTAGCAACCTTACTTGGAGCTCGTTTGGGTCACGTTTTATTTTATCAGTCGGAACTTATTTTTCAAGACCCTTTGAGTGTTTTGTTGCCAATTAGAACTGTGCCAGATTTCAAATTCACTGGTTTCAGCGGATTAGCAAGTCACGGAGCAACCATCGCCATCATTATTGCGATGTTCTATTTCAGCAGGAAAGTAATGAAAAGGTCGATGCTATGGGTTTTAGACAGAGTAGTTATTCCGTGTGCAAGTGGAGCAATTTTCGTGCGATTGGGCAACTTTTTCAATTCAGAAATTTATGGTCATGAAACTTCTGGTGATGCTTTTTATGCAGTTAAATTTATCCGTGAAGAAGAGTTTTGGGCAAGACAAGATGTTCAGGATTTGACACAAGCTACGACAGAAAATGAAGGTTACAAGATGATTCAGAATGACCCTCGATTTTCGGATATCTTATCGCAAATCCCTTTCAGGCATCCATCTCAGATGTATGAAGCATTTGGATATGTTTTTGTATTCTTGATTTTGTTTTATGCGTATTGGAAAACAGATGCACGAGAAAAGCAAGGCCTTTTGTTTGGATTGTTTTTGGTGATGCTTTTCACGGTTCGCTTTATCGTTGAATATGTGAAGCAAAGTCAAGGTGGTTTCGAGGAAGAACTTGGATTACTTTCTACAGGACAATGGTTGAGTATTCCTTTTATTATTGTTGGATTGTATTTTGTTTTTAAGGCTAAAAAAGTTGCAACTGCATAAATAAAAAATTATATTATATTTTAAAACCGAAGTTTGCGCTTCGGTTTTTTTTGTGATTAAAATTATCCGCAATGCTAATCGACAAACTGCATCATTAGCCCTGATTATAGTGGAAAGCCCACAGGCAAAAAAGCTATTTTTTCTTGGCAGAAAACAGCGACCAACGGAAGCTCGTTTTCTGACTTAGAAAAAAAGCTTTTTGCCGAGGACTTGAAACGAAAAGCAGGAAATAGCTTCAATAAAAAAAGCCACTCTTTTCAGAATGGCTTGATTTTATAAAGAGAAACGTATTAGATTTTAAAACGTTTTCTATCTGTTTCAGTTAAGTAAATCTTTCTTAAACGGATTGATTTTGGTGTAACTTCCACGTACTCATCTTTTTGAATGTACTCTAAAGCTTCTTCAAGAGAGAAAATGATTGGCGGGATGATTCTCGCTTTTTCATCGTTTCCAGAAGAACGAACGTTGGATTGTTTTTTCTCTTTCGTTACGTTTACACACATGTCATCTGCACGAGAGTTTTCTCCAATTACCTGACCTTCATAAATTTCAGAGTTAGGCTCGATGAAGAATTTACCACGATCTTGCAATTTATCAAGAGAATAAGGAATTGCTTTTCCTTTTTCCATAGAAATCAATGAACCTTTGTTACGTCCGGCAATTTCTCCTTTGTAAGGCTCGTATCCAATGAAACGGTGTGCCATAATAGCCTCACCAGCCGTAGCTGTAAGCAATTGGTTACGCAATCCAATGATTCCACGAGAAGGAATATTGAATTTGATGATCATACGCTCGCCTTTTGTTTCCATGCTCAACATTTCACCTTTACGAAGCGTTACAAACTCTACCGCTCTTCCTGAAAGATTTTCTGGCAAGTCAATTGTTAATTCTTCGATTGGCTCACACTTCACACCATCAACTTCTTTGATGATAACTTGTGGCTGACCGATTTGTAACTCGTATCCTTCTCTTCTCATTGTTTCAATAAGAACAGACAAGTGCAATACGCCACGACCAAAAACCATGAATTTATCTGCAGAATCAGTTTCGCCCAACTTCATAGCCAAGTTTTTCTCTAATTCTTTTGTCAAACGCTCACGGATATGACGAGAAGTTACGAATTTTCCTTCTTTACCAAAGAAAGGTGAATCGTTAATTGTAAACAACATACTCATTGTTGGCTCATCAATAGCGATAGACGCTAAACCTTCTGGGTTTTCGTGGTCAGAAATGGTATCCCCAATTTCAAAACCTTCAATACCTACGACAGCACAAATATCTCCTGCAATTACTTCAGTAACTTTTTTACGTCCAAGTCCTTCAAAAGTATGCAATTCTTTAATTCTAGATTTTGATATGCTTCCGTCTCTTTTTACCAAAGAGATTGGCATACCTTCTTTCAAAACACCTCTTTCAAGACGACCGATAGCGATACGACCTGTAAAAGCCGAGAAATCCAAAGATGTAATTAACATTTGAGGATTACCTTCAGAAACTTTTGGAGCTGGCACGTGCTCAATAACCATGTCTAATAATGGTTCGATATTTTCAGTTTGGTTTCTCCAATCGTCCGACATCCAGTTGTTTTTTGCAGAACCGTAAACCGCTGGGAAATCCAATTGCTCTTCAGTTGCTCCAAGTTCAAACATCAAGTCGAACACTTTTTCGTGTACTTCTTCCGGCGTACAGTTTTCTTTATCTACTTTATTGATTACAACGCAAGGCTTCAATCCTAAATCGATCGCTTTTTGCAAAACGAAACGAGTTTGTGGCATTGGTCCTTCGAAAGCATCTACCAAAAGGCAAACACCATCGGCCATATTCAATACACGTTCTACTTCTCCACCAAAATCCGCGTGACCAGGTGTGTCGATAATGTTGATTTTTGTTCCTTTATATTGAACTGAAACGTTTTTTGAAGTAATAGTAATACCTCTCTCACGCTCAAGATCATTGTTGTCAAGGATAAGATCTCCCGTGTTTTCGTTGTCACGGAAAAGCTGACAGTGGTACATAATTTTATCAACCAAAGTAGTTTTACCGTGATCGACGTGGGCAATAATTGCAATGTTTCTTATAGATTCCATTCGATTTTTTTAGAAGTTGCAAAAGTACACTTTATTTTGATATAAAAAATGAAAATTATTAGTATAACTTTTTAATAACTCATAATGTATGAATGAATTACGATTTGAGGTTTAGTTTTGGTTCGAAAATCAAAAAGATAATTATAATTTCATATATTTGAAGTAATGAAAAGCAAAGCAAATAAAATAACCTACATCTTCATTTTAGTATCTACGGTTTTTGCAATTGCAAGCATTATTCTATTTAAAGGCCATAACGAACCCCGAAGCCTATTTATTTACCACATCATTGCCGACTTACTTTTTATAATAACTACCGGACTAATACTCAGGTATTTTATAATAAAGAACAACAAAGGAAATTTTTACAGAATTGAAAAACAAAACTTAATCAATTCTGAAATCAAGGAAGCAAAAGAACGATATGACATCGTAGCAAAAGCTACCAGCGATACGGTTTGGGACTGGAAAATAACCGACAACGAATTTACTTGGAACAAAGGAATTCAAAATATTTATGGATACGACAGGGAAGACATTGAAAACACATCCAAATGGTGGTTTGATCGGATTCATCCAGAAGACAGCATCAAAATGTCGGTTAAATTGTATTCCTTCCTAGAACAAAAAACACAGAATTGGCAAGACGAATACCGATTTAAATGCAAGGACGGTTCGTATAAATATGTTTTGGACAGAGGTTTTTTGGTAGTTGATGAAAATGGTGTTGCAACCAGAATGATTGGAGCAATGCAGGACATTACCAAGAAAAAGGAAGAGGAAGAACGTTTGAAACTTTTGGAAACGGTAATTACAAACACCAAAGACGCTGTAGTGATTACAGATTCGGATATTTCGGAATTTGAAATACCTAAAATTGTTTTTGCCAACCAAGCCTTTACAGGAATGTCCGGCTTTGGATATGATGATGTTGTAGGAAAATCACTAAAATCATTCATAGGCGTCGAATCCAATGATATTGAATTTAAAAAATTTACTTCTTCGCTAAAAGCCAAACAGGAATGCGAAGTGGAAACCATCAGCCATAAAAAAAACAATGAAGAATATTGGGTACGTTTTTCGATGGTACCCGTTTTTAATAGTGAAAAAGAGCACACGCATTGGATTTCCATCCAAAGAGATGTAACCGAACAAAAGAAACAGGAGAAAGAGAAAGAACAACTTATCAACGAATTGACCCAAAACAACAAAGATTTAAGACAATTCTCCTATATCACTTCCCACAATTTGAGAGCGCCTTTATCCAATTTGATTGGGCTTTTAAAACTAACCAATGACATTTATATTCCAAATGAAGAATTAAAACTCATTATTGATGGTTTTTCAAAATCGACTCATTTATTAAATGAAACCATTTCCGATTTAGGAAAAGTGGTCATCATCAGGGACAATCCGTCGATTGAAAAACAGAACATTTCGATAGAAGAATCCTTTAACAACGTTATTGAACAAATCAATATTTTAGTCGAAAATAACAAGCCAAGGATAATTATCAATAACGAAAACAACCTTTCAATCTATTCCAACAAAGCTTATTTTGAAAGCATTCTACTGAACCTACTTACAAATTCAATAAAATACAAATCAAACGAGAGAGAACCAATCATTACAATGTCTGTATTTGATCGTGAACAATTTACCGAATTTATCTTTGAAGACAACGGCATTGGAATCGATTTAAAGAAATACAGCGAAAAGCTTTTTGGATTATACCAAAGATTCCACAACTATCCTGACAGCAAAGGATTGGGACTTTATTTGGTAAAATCACAAATTGAAAGTATGGGAGGCGAAATCCAAGTTGACAGCGAGGTCAACAAAGGCACCAAATTTATTATAAAATTCAAGAAACAAAACTAATGTTACAAAAAGTAATCTGTGTAGACGACGACCCCATCGCGTTGTTACTGTCAAAATTAGTCATTTCCAAAGCAAACTTTGCTTCCCAAATCGTAACCTGCGTCAATGGTGAAGAAGCAGTGAAATACTTAGAAAATCCCGAAACAATTGAAGAAAATTCAAATTCAGAGCAACCTCTGCTTATCCTACTCGATCTGAATATGCCTGTAATGGATGGATGGGAATTCTTGGAACAATTTAGCAGTAAATTGCAAGACATTTACAACAGCACCAAAATCATCTTGCTTTCCTCTTCCATTGATCCGAATGACATCAAGAAATCAAAAGACTTTTCGATGGTCGTAGATTTCCTACCGAAACCGCTCACTAAGGAAATGCTCATTCTAATTTCTGAAAAGATAAGTCAATAAAACTATTAGCTCTCTTAACGAGAGCTTTTATTTTTTTTATGCACGAGCTTAAAAATAGGCTTAATTATACGCATAAAAAAAAGCTCTCAAATTGAGAGCTTTCATTTATAAAGTAAGTTGTAATTCAATTACAATTTAGCAACATGCTTAGTTAACTTAGATTTCAAGTTAGAAGCTTTGTTATCGTGAATGATATTTTTCTTAGCTAACTTATCAACCATAGAAATAACAGCAGATAACTTAGAAGAAGCATCAGCTTTATCTGTAGCTAATCTTAATGCTTTAATTGCATTACGAGTAGTTTTGTGTTGGTATCTGTTTAATACTCTTTTCTTTTCGTTACTTCTGATTCTTTTTAATGCTGACTTATGATTTGCCATTTCTTTTTAATTTTAGATGTAATAATTATTATAAATACTAGCTAAAAAAGAAAAACCTCCCACATTTGCCTAGGCGAACACTTTGGTTTTAACTAACAAAATAAAACCCGAGACACCAGATTTTATTTTATAAAACTTATTCACAACTAATTTTAGTAGTCCGTAAGGGAATCGAACCCCTGTTACCAAGATGAAATCTTGGCGTCCTAACCCCTAGACGAACGGACCTTATTCCTCTAGTTACCCACCCGAAGGCAAGTTTGTTTTTGTAGCCCGTGGGGGAATCGAACCCCCCTTACCAGGATGAAAACCTGGCGTCCTAACCGATAGACGAACGGGCCATTTTATTTCTCAATATTTCAAGAACCTATTTTGCAAAAAAAGTAGCCCGTGGGGGAATCGAACCCCCCTTACCAGGATGAAAACCTGGCGTCCTAACCGATAGACGAACGGGCCTTGCTTCTCTAATGCGGATGCAAAAATACAACTATTTTTTATTCGCACAATAGCTACCTTAAAATTTTTTATTTTTTTTTAATATGCTTTCGCAAAAAGCACTCTTCCAGTTGATGGTTTTCCAGTAAACACACAGCTTCCCGCCTCTTCTACTCGATCCAAAGCAATGCATCTGATGGTTGCTTTTGTCAATTCCTTGATCTTTTCTTCTGTTTCGGCAGTACCATCCCAATGTGCTGATACAAAGCCGGTTTTATTCTCTAAAACATCTTTAAACTCTTCAAAGGAATTTACTTCGGTAATATGATCGTTTCTGTAATTTAAGGCCTTATTGAACAAATCATCTTGGATTTTTTCCAATAAATCGCTCACATAATTTACGATTCCGTCTTTCAGAACCACTTCTTTGGTCAAAGTATCTCTTCGAGCCACTTCGAAAGTTCCATTTTCTAAATCCTTAGGACCAACTGCAATTCGAACCGGAACACCTTTCAATTCCCATTCCGCAAACTTGAAGCCTGGTTTTTGAGTGGTTCTGTCATCAAACTTAACCGAAATTCTTAACTTTTTGAATTGCGTAACCAATGTATGAGCAACCTCAGAAATTGCTTTAAATTCTTCTTCTGTTTTATAAATAGGAACAATCACAATTTGAATTGGAGCTAAATTTGGAGGCAACACCAATCCGTTATCATCTGAATGCGTCATTACCAACGCCCCCATCAAACGTGTTGAAACTCCCCAAGAAGTTCCCCAAACGTATTCCTGCTTTCCTTCGGCAGTTGCAAATTTCACATCAAATGCTTTTGCAAAATTCTGACCCAAGAAATGCGAAGTCCCCGCCTGAAGCGCTTTTCCATCCTGCATCAATGCTTCAATACAATAGGTTTCATCAGCTCCAGCAAAACGCTCAGTTTCAGTTTTTAGTCCTTTTATTACCGGAATCGCCATAAAATTCTGGACGAAATCAGCATATACATTCATCATTTGTTCTGATTCTGCAATAGCTTCATCTTTTGTAGCGTGTGTTGTATGACCTTCTTGCCATAAGAATTCAGCTGTTCGCAAAAACAATCTTGTTCTCATTTCCCAACGCACCACATTTGCCCATTGGTTAATCAACAAAGGCAAATCTCTATAAGATTGCACCCATCCTTTATATGTCGACCAAATAATCGCTTCACTTGTAGGACGAACTATAAGTTCCTCCTCCAATTTGGCATTTGGGTCAACCATTAATTTTCCTGGCTTATCAGGATCGTTTTTCAATCTATAATGTGTTACAATAGCACATTCCTTTGCAAATCCTTCGGCATTTTTCTCTTCTGCCTCGAACATACTCTTGGGTACGAACAACGGAAAATAGGCGTTTTGATGTCCGGTTTCCTTGAACATTCTGTCAAGCTCCGCTTGCATTTTTTCCCATATCGCATAACCGTAAGGTTTGATAACCATACAGCCTCTAACACCTGAATTTTCGGCAAGATCTGCCTTTACAACCAGCTCGTTATACCACTTCGAATAATCCTCTGATCGCGTTGTTAAGTTCTTACTCATAATGAATAGTTTGGCACAAATATTGTTTAACTTATTTTAACTAAATAGTTCAGCAAAACTAACTATTTTTGTATTGTCCAACAATAAAAATACCCACAGATATGAAAACTAATTATTTTTCTACAAAATCGCTTTCCGTGTTTTCTCTTATCGGATTGGTTGGCCTTTTAGTTACGTCTTGCGGTTCCTATCAAAACAGCTCCTATTATGACAGGGACGGAATATATAATTCTAATAGAAACAACAACAATCAAGTTGCTAATTCGGCTTCAAGCCAAGAATATAGAAACTATTTCGAATCAAGGATTGAGCCTATCAATGATTCAACGGAGGTTTTTACTGATGTTGAAAACTATTCTTCCAATTATCAAAACGAAGCAGATTACAACAATGGCTACACTTCCTGGGGTGGAAATCCTGAGAGCATTACCGTAAATGTATACGACAACAACTGGGGATGGGGATGGAACAACTGGGGATGGAACAATTGGGGGTATGCTGGATGGTATGGCCCAGGATGGGGAATGGGATGGAACAACTGGTATGGTCCTAGTTGGGGATTCGGATGGGGAGGCTGGTACGGTGCAGGTTGGGGATGGAACAACTGGTACGGACACCCTTACGCCTATGGATATGGAGGCTGGAACAATCATTACTACAATAATAATTTCGCTTACAGCAGTGGCAGAAGAGGTCAATCCTATAACGACGGAAGAAGAAATTATTTAAGCCGTTCCGAAACATCAACTAGAGGTTCTAGAAACTATAACAGTGGCACTTCTGTAAGGAGAACCAATACTAATTCTGTTAGAAATAATAATTTCACAAGAAACAATAGTTTCAATAGCACAAGAAATACCGGCACTAGGAATAGCAATTTCAACTCAACGAGAAATACTTCTCGTAACAACAATTCAAATGTTGCTCCTTCAAGAAATAACAATTCAAACGTGTCACCTACAAGAAACTCAAGCCCTACAAGAAGCAACAATTATTCTCCTGCCCCAAGCAGATCTTCTGGATCAAGTATGGGAGGTGGAAGAAGTGGCGGTTCATCAGGCGGTGGCGGAGGAAGATCTGGTGGCGGAAGAAGATAATCATTACTGACATCAATATACACCTATGTTTAAACTTAAAATGTTATGAGCATAGGTTTTTTTTTGAATTTTAAATTTACGAAAATGAAAAAATTAGTATCTCTACTTATAATCGGCCTTTCAATAAACACATTGCAAGCACAAGACTTTTCAGACGCATTACGATATTCTCAAGACAATCTTAACGGAACTGCACGCTTCAGAGCTATGGGCGGAGCATTTGGCGCACTTGGTGGCGATTTTTCAGCTATATCCGTTAATCCAGCTGGTTCGGCTGTTTTTAGCAACAATGCAGCAGCAATTACTTTAAGCAACTATTCAACTAAAAATAAATCCGATTATTTCGGTACTTCAACCTCTGAAAAGGACAACAGCTTTGACTTAAATCAGCTGGGGGCGGTTTGGGTGTTCCAAGACTATCAAACAAACAGCAAATGGAAAAAATTTACCCTTGCCATCAATTATGAAAACAGCAACAATCTTGATAACAGAATATACTCTCAAGGTATAAATCCTACGAATTCAGTAGCTGATTATTTTATTAGCTATGCTAATGGAATTTCCGAAGGCACTATCACAGGCAATAACTTCGAACAATTGGGATATGCAGGACAGCAGGCTTATCTTGGCTACGAAGGTTTTTTCATTAATCCAACAATTGCTGGAGGAAACCAATATGTTTCTGCATTAAGTGGTACTGGAAATTTTTATCAAGAAAACAGTATTTCTTCTAATGGCTATAATGGAAAACTTTCTTTTAATGCCGCTGCAGAATACAATGACCGTTTTTATTTTGGATTGAATTTAAACAGTCATTTTGTAGATTTTAATCAGACTACGAGTTTTTACGAAGACTATTTGGATTCTCCTAATCATGACACAACAACTGGCGTTCAAGCCTCTAGATTTACAAATGAATTGTATACCTACGGAACTGGATTTTCATTTCAATTAGGAACTATTGCAAAAATTACTAATGAATTTCGCGCCGGTGTTGCCTATGAATCACCAACATGGTACAGCCTCAACGATGAGCTATTACAAACATTGTCTGTGAATTGTGCAGATTGTGGTACCAATGGAAACAGCAGTAACTTTTTTGCCGACCCAAATCTTGTAATAGTATATCCAACTTATAAATTGCGAACTCCAGGCAAATGGACAGGAAGTTTAGCGTATGTTTTTGGAAAAAATGGCTTATTGAGTTTTGATTATATACTTAAAGATTACAGCAATACTAAATTTAGACATTCAACAGAAGTTAACAATCAACTTTCTACTCTTTTGGACACTTCGAATGAATTTAGAGTAGGAGGAGAATACAGGATAAAGGCTTGGAGCCTACGAGCAGGTTATCGTTTTGAAGAAAGCCCTTATAAAAACAGCAACGCTATGGGCGACTTGACAAGCTATTCAGGTGGTTTAGGGTATAATTTTGGTGATGTGAAACTAGATATGTCTTATACATTTGCAAAAAGAGATTACCAACAAGCGTTCTTCTCGCAAGGAATGGTTGACACGGCTACTATCAACAGAAAGAACAATAATGTTTCGTTGACGGTTTTGTTTGAACTTTAAAAGAATATCAATATGATTTGAAATCCATTCGTAGATTCGGGTGGATTTTTTTTTGAAAGATTATTTCAAGAAATAAGTTTCCTCTAGCCCCGATTGAAAGGAAAATCCTTTTTGCTCGCTTCTTTAGCGAGCAAAAAGATTGTACTGGAAAGCGGGACCAAGCGATTATAAAAATTCCTAAATGATTCCGCTTCTAAGAAATAAAAGCGTAATTTTGCACGCTCTAAAAATATTTAGACTTTAATACTATGAGAACCAAATCGTTAAAAAAGAACAAAATTAATGTTATCACTTTAGGATGCTCTAAAAACGTGTACGACAGCGAAGTACTAATGGGACAATTGCGTGCCAGCGGTAAAGACGTTGAACACGAGGCTCCTGCGGAAACAGAGGGCAATATCATCGTGATCAATACCTGCGGTTTTATTGACAATGCAAAGGCAGAATCGGTGAACATGATTTTGGAATATGCCGATAAGAAAGAACGCGGTCTTGTAGATAAAGTTTTTGTAACGGGATGTTTGTCGGAGCGTTACAGACCTGATTTGGAGAAAGAAATTCCAAATGTGGATCAGTATTTTGGAACAACAGAATTGCCTGGATTGTTGAAAGCTTTGGGTGCGGATTACAAACACGAACTTTTAGGTGAACGTTTGACAACCACTCCGAAAAACTATGCCTATTTGAAAATTGCCGAAGGTTGCGACCGACCATGCAGTTTTTGCGCAATTCCGTTGATGAGAGGAAGCCACGTTTCGCAACCTATTGAGAAATTGGTTAAGGAAGCCGAAGGTTTGGCCAAAGACGGCGTGAAAGAATTGATTTTGATCGCTCAAGATTTGACTTATTACGGTTTGGATTTATATAAAAAACGCAACCTTGGTGAATTGCTTGAGGCTTTGGTAAAAGTAGAAGGAATCGAGTGGATCCGTTTGCATTATGCCTTCCCTTCTGGTTTCCCGATGGATGTTTTGGAAATCATGAAGCGTGAGCCGAAGATTTGTAATTATATTGATATTCCGTTGCAACATATTTCGGATAATATCCTGAAGTCGATGCGTCGTGGAACAACACAAGCAAAGACTACAAAATTGTTGAAGGATTTCCGTGAAGCTGTTCCTGGAATTGCCATCAGAACTACTTTAATCGTAGGTTATCCAAGCGAAACAGAAGAAGATTTCAACATCTTGAGAGACTGGGTTCAGGAAATGAAATTTGACAGAATGGGATGTTTTGCTTATTCCCATGAAGAAAATACACATGCCTATTTATTGGAAGATGACGTTCCTGCCGATGTGAAACAAGCACGTGCGAACGAAATCATGGAATTGCAATCGCAGATTTCTTGGGATTTGAATCAGGAAAAAGTGGGTAAAGTTTTCAGATGCATCATCGACCGTAAAGAAGGTGGTCATTTCGTAGGAAGAACAGAATTTGACAGTCCGGATGTGGATAACGAAGTATTGATTGATGCTTCAAAACAATACCTGAAGACAGGTGAATTTGTAAACATCAAAATCATTGAAGCTACAGAGTTTGACCTTTATGGTGAAGCCGTAGTGGAATAATTCAAAATATATAAAATAAAAAGAGCTTCAAACGAAGCTCTTTTTTTGTGTGTTTACTATTCCTCTACAACCTTAAACTGTTTCATTTCTTCCAAAGGTTCAATCGAGGTATAATCCTTCCATATTTTTGGATCGTAGCGTTTGAGTCTTATATATTCAAATTCTTTTTCCTTAACCTCTTCAAGCACACTCGTTTCGATATCTGCCTGCGATATGTTCAGGAACTCCACTTTTTCGGTCATATTTCCTTCCACTTTTATATCAACGGCCACAACATCCTTATCTTCTTTTGTAAGCTCGATGAATTTTAACGGACGGTTCAGATAAAAGTACTGACCTGTTTCGCTCGATGCATATTGCAAATGATAGCCTTCGCCCGAAGCATTCTGTTTGTAGATGATTGTTCCGTTGCTCACGTTTTCGGAAGCCTTGATGCCCAGGAGCCATTTTACATTCAAACCTCCCAAGGTTTTTCCTTTTGCCAGATTATAATCGGCTCTCAGTACTGCAAAATCCTTTTCGGAGATATACAGCTTGCCATAATATTTTGCCTTGCTTTTCTTCGGCTTAAAGCCAATAACATACGCAAACTCATTTTGTGCAGAATAAACGGCTCCTTCATATGTATACTCATAAAGGTCGGTTTGGTTGGCAAAATTCAATTGAGTTCCAAGAACATTATTTTCAGCAAGTAGGCCATAAAGATTTGTTTTTGCCGAACCCAGCTCCGTTCTTTTCTCTTTCTTTTTCTTCTTTTTGTTGAAATCTTTTCTGAGTGAAATCGTGTCACGAGATCCAAACCATCCGCTCTTGATGCGGTAATATTTGGTCGTATCAAGGTGCTTCAAGAAAATATTCGCCGCCATCTTCTCCATGTTGTCTATAGAAACCGCTCTATTTTCGTCCTTCAACTTTGTTGCTTTCACTACTTCAAGCTTGTTGGTAAAAACTGGCTTTTCCTTGCCCGGAAGATTGCCGCTGTAGTAATTCGCCAAGACATCTGTAAATTCCTGTGGCGGATTGTTCATCAGTTTAGACGTAAAGCTCGCCACATCGGCATTGGCTTCCTTCAAAGCACTTTTTGAAAATCCTGTGGATTTTGTAATTTCAATATCAAGTTTTTTAGGCTTGAAGGTTCCGAATTCACGCATAAAAAGTGTCTTTTTCATCGCCTCTGGACGCACGCTATGGTTCTTTTTCAGATTTTCCTTTACCTTGGCCATAACCGCATCAGCGTTTGGCTTTATTTTGTTTACATCTACATCCTCAAGTTCAAAAACACCTGGTTGCAGTTTTACAACATTGTTTTGTTGCTTTAACGTGCTGATGGTCATTTGCTGGCCTACATATCCTAGATAGGAAATTGCCAAAACCGAAGCATCATCATTCTTCTCGGAGATACTGAAAATTCCTTCTTCATTACTAATGAGATTCTCCTTTCCGGATATCAAAATAGTGGCATACGGAATACTTTCTCCTGTTTTAGAATCAACAATCTTTCCTGTTATTGTTTGCGCCATTCCCGAAAGATGGAAAAGCGATGCAAATACGAAAATGAGTAGTCTTTGTTTCATGGGTTTATTGGTTTTTTATAGAAGACGAAATTAAAGGTAAAAAGGTTGCATCAAAAAATAATCTGATACTGTTTTTTCATTTACAGGCATTATCAGTCGTATAAATCACTCCCTTTATTATGAGCGTCAAAGTCAAAAACTCTTTCAAACGCAAGTCCTATCTTTTCGAGCACTTTTATCGAAGCGATGTTCTCTTGCATTGCCCTGCCGACTATAGTTTTCAAATTCAATTTTTCAAAACCATATTCCAGACAAGCCTTTGCACTTTCGGTAGCGTAACCCTTGCTCCAATGCTGTTCAAAAAACCGAAAACCAATATCCGTTTCATCCAAATCCTTTTCGTATTTGAGTCCGCACCAGCCTAGGAATTCATTATTTAATTTATCGATTACTGCCCATCTGCCGTAGCCGTTCTGCTTATAATCCTGATAATTTTTGAGGAAATGCAAGGCTTCTTCAACATCTTTAAAAGCCGCATTTCCTGTATATTTGATGACATTGGGGTTTAGATTCAATTGGTAGAACTGCTCCGCATCGTTTGGGTCGAGTTCCCGCAAGAATAGTCTAGGAGTTTCTAGTATTTTTTTCATAAAATCATTTAGCAGGACTAATTTAAAACAAAAAACCGCAAGTTGCTTTGCGGTTTTTTGTCTATACTCTTTAATCTAAAAGCTCTTTTGGGATAAACTTTCCAAGCAAAACTTTCATAGTTGGACTATCCAAGATAGCAAACTTCCAATTCTTAAGATCCTTAGATTTTGCAATAACAGTCTTTATAGTTACAGTCTTGTAAAAACCACTTTGCGCATCAAAAGTAACATACTCTTCTCCATATTGCTCTTGAAGAGTAGCCATTAGCATTGTATTGTATTCTTGCTCTTCCTCGGGAGTCCTTTTTGGTTCATCAGGACTTTGCAAAAATTTCACTTCCATAATTGCCTTGTTTTTAAACCTAACATAACTGGCCCCCTCTATTTCCCTTACGGGTTCCATATCCGTAATTTCAGGAATTGTGCCTCGAAATTCCATAGAAGGTGTATTCAAAACCGACTCCATCATATTAACCATTTGCTCCCTGGGGATAATCGTAAACAAATCCTCGATGGTATAATCCAGCGCTTCATTTATTTTTTTATCCAATACCAATTGATTGTACTCCCTAAATTGCCTCCTTATTCCTTCCTCATGGTTTTGTGCATTTAAGGGCGAAAAGATTAAAATAAGGAGCAGTACCAAAATGTTTTTTTTCATAGTGTTTGAGTTAGGGTTAGTTTTAATCATGTATCGTTTTACGTCACGAATTCTTTTGCATGATACGAAGATCAAATATAACAAAAGAAGTTTCTATTTAATAAATTAAAAATTAAGCCAACTACCACGTGAAGGGATTCGTGCGGGAACGGGGGGTAATCCCCTATAAAAAATTTTAATCTGCTTAAAAAATTAAAATCTTTTTTATACTAATCCTCTGTTCTAATTCCTAAATTTGACGCCTCATACTGCACTATTGCTTTTAAAAGATGAACCACCACTATCAGAATATAATCGCTTCCATTTTCGACCAAATTAAAGCTGAAGAAAACCCGGGAGCAGTTGCCGCCTACATCCCGGAGCTTGCCCACGTTGATCCCAATCTATTTGCCGTTTCGCTAAAATTGCTCGATGGGCAAAGCATTGATTATGGCAATCACAACACGGGATTTTCCATACAGAGTATCTCGAAGGTGTTGCTGCTTTGCATGGTTTATAAGGAAATTGGCGAAAAAATTTGGGAACGTGTGGATGTGGAACCTTCAGGAAATCCGTTTAACTCGCTGGTGCAGTTGGAATCGGACAATGGTATTCCAAGAAATCCCTTTATCAATGCGGGTGCACTGGTGATTAGCGACATCCTGATCGATCTATACGACGATCCCAGCACTGCTTTTCTGGATTTTGTTAGGGATCTGACCGATTCAGTCAGCATCAACTATTCGGATGTGGTAACCGAAAGCGAACTTAAGAATGGTTTCCGCAATGCAGCTCTCTGCAATTTTATTAAATCTTTTGGAAACATCAAGAACAATCCTGATGATGTGTTGAGGCTTTACAGCCAAATCTGCTCAGTGGAGATGAATTGTTTGGAGCTATGCACAGCCTTTAGTTTCTTGGCAAACGGTGGTAAAAAAACTTCCGACCAAAAACAAATCCTGACCAAAAGCCAAACCAAAAGGGTAAATGCCATTATGCAAACCTGTGGCTTTTATGATGAATCGGGAGAGTTTTCTTTCAGAGTAGGCCTACCCGGAAAAAGTGGTGTCGGAGGTGGAATTGTAGCCTTGTTTCCGGGCCGTTATGTCATTACGGTTTGGAGTCCAAAACTGAATCCGAAAGGAAACTCCTATAGGGGAATGAAATTTCTGGAACTGTTTACAACTGCTACAGAAGAGTCTATTTTTTAATAGATTTTAGAAGCTTAGTTGAAACTTTCAAACTGACCCGATGAACGGATTTCCTTAAGGCTTTAGGCGGACAGAACGAAATTAAATTTGTACCAACTGTTATGGATGTCAGAGTGATCGGGTTGATGATTTTAAGGCTAATATTGACAAAAAACCGCAAGTTGCTTTGCGGTTTTTTTGTTTAATGTTCCTCGGAAGCCGGGGAACTTCAAAGATTATTTTATATTACTAATTCATCCTTTTAAAGTAGCCAACATTTTTATACACTACTCCTTCTGATGGTGTTTCGGTAAAATCCACTTTCATGTCGGTTGCATTTAGGGAAATTACGGTGCCTGTGCTTATAGAAGCATCTGAATTATAGGTGATGGTGGTTCCGTCGAAGGTGTAAGTGCCGCTATCGTCCACAGAAGCATTACAATCTGCATCAAGCTCTAAGGCCACAAAAGTTCCATTGGTTTTAAATTCAACATTGTCAGGACAACTTGCATTTTCTTCCTCTATTATTTGTGTTTGTTGTAACTGACCATTTCTATAATAATCAAATTTTTCGGCTCGCCACTTTCCAACGATTGATGCTGTTGAAGTTCCGTTGTCGTCGCTGCCGCATCCTATAAGAGTGGTTGCGAAAATAAATGTCAATGCTAGTACTATTCTTCTTTTCATGATTTTTTTTTGTTAATTTCTTGCTCCAAATATAGTATTTCTTCTCAATTCTTTGCGTTTCTAAAACTTCCTTTTTATTTTCCCTGTTTAGTTTATCTTTCCAGTTGCGATTCGAAGTGGGGGATTTTGAAAAGTGCGGTTTATTATTTTAATTATAGTCTTTATGCAAATCTTTACATGGCAACCCTCTTCTAGCGTTAGCTTCTAGCCCGGGGCCTGAAACAAAAATACATTTTAATTTTTTATACTCTTTGTGTTCACGAGCTAGAAGCTCACGCCTGCAGGAGAAATTGTAGGAAAATGTAGTATGTTGCTTTTTTAAAGTGGGTGTTTTTTATTTTGAAGTGCCTGCTTTTTATTTTGAAGTGGGTGTTTTTTATTTTAAAGTGCTTGCGTTTGATTGTTTGATAGTTGCGTTTGGTTGTTTGATAGTTGCGTTTGGCTGTTTGATAGTTGCGCATGGCTGTTTGATAGTTGCGCATGGCTGTTTGATAGTTGCGTTTGGCTGTTTGATAGTTGCGTTTGGTTGTTTGATGGTTGCGTTTGGTTGTTTGATAGTTGCGTTTGGCTGTTTGATAGTTGCGTTTGGCTGTTTGATAGTTGCGATTGGTTGTTTGATAGTTGCGTTTGGCTGTTTGATAGTTGCGATTGGTTGTTTGATAGTTGCGTTTGGCTGTTTGATAGTTGC
>NZ_JBMGQS010000039.1:0-22746 GCF_049060005.1 Flavobacterium sp. PLA-1-15
AACTTGCATTGTTGCTTGCGCAAGATACATTGTCCCAAACGCAACTTACATTGTTGCTTGCGCAAGATACATTGTCCTAAACGCAACTTACATTGTTGCTTGCGCAACTACAAAAAAATAAGAACATCTTACAAAATTCACATTGTAAAATAGTGTAGAATAAGGTATTAATACGATTAAAAAAAGAAGGCTTCCCAAATCAGGAAGCCTTTTGTAAAGTAGTTTAAGAAGCAAAAAACTGATTCTTTGACAGTGCTTCTTTCAATGGATTCAAATCCTTAATGTCAACTTTATGGCTAAAAGCCTCAATGTGCTTCCTATGGTGAACATCCGAGCCTACAAAATCAATCATGCCACTTTCAAGCAGTTTTTTCGCAGTCGTAAATACACCCTCACCATAATAGCCAACCGTAGATAGGATGTTGAGTTGAAACAAGCATCCTGCTTTTTTCAGTTTGGTATATTCATTAAAGTTTTTATGATAAAAAACATAACGTTCAGGATGTGCAAGTACAGGTTTGTAGCCCGCAACCTGAAGATCGAAGATAATATCATAAAGTTGTATAGGTGCATTGATGTAGGACATCTCCACCAGAACATAATTGTCCTTCAAGGTCAATAATGGCTCCGATTGAAAGAGTTTTACAAAGTGATCGTCCATTAAATATTCCGCCGCCGCCTTAAACGGAAGATGGATGTTGTTTTCCTTAAGAAGTGAAGCAACCTCTTCCTTTTTAGCATTTATAATTTCAGAATTGTTTTCCCAAACATGCTGAATGATATGGGGCGTCGTAATAAATTCCTTGACACCAAAATCCATCATGGATTTCACAAGTGATAAGGTATCTTCAAAAGTACGTGCTCCATCATCAATCCCAAACAATAAATGGGAGTGAAAATCAATATGATTGTCAGGAATCAAATCCTTGAGCACGGTTTTATTTCTGTTAAAGAAAAACAATGTCTGTGTAATTTAGAGGTTACTGCTATTATTCAAACTCAGAAGTGAAGAACAATTTCACGTTCGGATATTTACTCTGCGTCATCTGAATCGTAAAATCAGAATCGGCCAAGAAAACCAATTGACCGTATTTGTCGTGTGCCAAAAACTTCTGCTTGATTCTTTTAAATTCCTTAAACTCTTCACTTTTTGCATCGTCAGGCTTTACCCAGCAAGCCTTGTGAACCGGGAAATTTTCGTAGGTGCATTTAGCGCCATATTCATGTTCCAATCGGTATTGGATCACTTCATATTGCAGGGCTCCAACGGTTCCAATAACTTTTCGGTTGTTCATTTCCAAAGTAAAAAGCTGTGCAACTCCTTCGTCCATCAACTGATCAATACCTTTGTCGAGCTGTTTGGCTTTCATCGGATCGGCATTGTTGATGTATCTAAAATGTTCTGGCGAGAAACTTGGGATTCCTTTAAAGCTCATCATTTCTCCTTCTGTCAAGGTATCACCAATCTTGAAATTTCCAGTATCATGCAAACCTACAATGTCACCAGGATAGGAAATATCCACAATCTCTTTCTTCTCCGCAAAGAAAGCATTCGGACTTGAGAATTTCATATTCTTCCCTTGACGAACATGCAGGTAGGGTTTGTTTCGTTCAAAAGTTCCCGAAACAATTTTCAAGAACGCAAGCCTGTCTCTGTGTTTCGGATCCATATTGGCGTGGATTTTAAATACAAATCCTGACATTTTTTCTTCCTTGGGATCAACCAATCTTGTTTCTGAATCCTTTGGTCGAGGAGAAGGAGCGATATCTACAAAACAATCCAACAATTCCCTAACTCCAAAATTATTCAAGGCAGAACCAAAAAACACAGGTTGCAATTTTCCATCAAGATAATCCTGACGGTCAAATTTTGGATAGACTTCGTCAATCAATTCCAGCTCTTCACGCAGTTTATCGGCAGGTTTTTGGCCAACAATTTTCTCCAATTCAGGACTTTGAACATCTGAAAAGGCGATTGTTTCTTCAATATTCTTTCTGCTGTCGCCACTAAACAAGTTGATGTTTTGTTCCCAAAGATTATAAATTCCTTGAAAATCATATCCCATACCAATAGGGAAACTCAACGGCGTAACGGTCAAGCCTAATTTTTGCTCCACTTCGTCCATCAAATCGAATGCGTCTTTACCTTCTCTGTCCAATTTATTGATGAACACAATCATCGGAATATTACGCATTCTACAAACCGAAACCAATTTCTCAGTCTGTTCCTCAACTCCTTTTGCAACGTCAATCACTACGATAACACTGTCGACAGCCGTTAGGGTTCTAAAAGTATCTTCAGCAAAATCCTTGTGTCCTGGTGTATCAAGAATATTGATTTTTTTATCCTTATAATTGAAGGCCAAAACCGATGTGGAAACTGAGATTCCTCTCTGACGCTCAATTTCCATAAAATCTGAAGTGGCTCCTTTTTTAATTTTATTGTTCTTAACAGCACCCGCTTCCTGGATGGCTCCTCCAAACAATAACAGTTTCTCTGTCAGTGTGGTTTTTCCGGCATCGGGATGCGAAATGATTCCAAATGTTCTTCTTCTGTTTATTTCTTGTGTAAAACTCATCTTGTGTAAAATAGGCTGCAAAAATACTATTTATAGTTCAGAAACACATCTGTTCTAAACTACAATTTGATAAATGATTATAAATTTTTTATACCCAAAATTTTACTATATTTTTGAGATGTTTTTAAGTTTCTTTGGGTTAAAACGATATGAATACAAAAAGTACTATTGCATTGCTGTTTTTTTTATTACTGTCGCTCCTTGTTCAGGCGCAACAGGATTCGCAGTATACGCAATATATGTATAATACTATCAACGTGAATCCTGCCTATGCGGGTTCACGAGGGGTAACCAGCATATTTTTACTGCACAGAACACAGTGGGTAGGACTTGACGGCGCACCAGTCACCAATACCGTTTCCATCAACAAGCCAATTGGCTTTACCAATATGGGGTATGGAATCTCTTTCGTAAACGACAGAATTGGTGTTTCCGATGAAAATACAATCTCTGTAGATTTTTCCTATTCTGTAAAAACTTCTGAAGATTACAAGATATCTTTTGGTATAAAAGGATCGGCTAATTTGTTGAGTGTAGATTACACAAGACTTACCATCCGCCATCCTGAAGATGAACTTTTGAGCAAGCAGGCCAATATTGACAATAGATTGTCTCCTAATTTTGGAGCGGGTATCTATTGGCATTCTGATAGGAATTACATAGGTCTGTCGGTTCCTAATTTTTTAGAAACCAAACATTATGACGATAATGTAAGTTCGCTTGCCAGCGAAAGGATGCACTTTTATCTTATAGGAGGTAGTGTTTTTGATTTGAATGAAAATTTAAAATTCAAGCCGGCAATGATGACCAAAATGGTTCAAGGAGCTCCGCTTCAAGTAGACCTTTCGGCAAACTTTTTATTCAATGAGAAATTTATGGTAGGAGCGGCCTACAGATGGAGTGCGGCACTCAGCGGAATGGTTGGTTTTCAAGTAAACGATTCGTGGTTTATAGGATATTCCTACGATGCCGAAACCACAAAGTTGGCGAACTATAATTCGGGATCTCATGAAATTTTTCTTCGCTATGAATTGTTTCGTAATTATGATAAGATAATTTCTCCGAGATTTTTCTAATTGACTTTTATGATTGCTATCTAAGTAATTTTTTTATATGAAAATCATCTTACACTCCAGTTTACAAGCTATTGGGGCACTTCCATTTAATTTTTTGTTAATAGTAATCAACAAACTTGCATAATGTAATTGAATTGTTAATTTTGTTGGTTGTTATTATTCTAAAATGTCATAAAATACAATTCGTTTTTATGCGTTTTGAACTAGAAATAACAAACCAAAACAATCAAAAACATATCCTTACATAATTAAATACATAATTAGTACAAGAATGAAAATAAGACAATTGTTGTTCGGGCTTTTGCTTTCGGCAAATTTTGTAAGCAACGCTCAAGACAGTAAAAAAGAAGTGTTGTTCTCCATTGATGATAAGCCTTATTATACTGATGAATTTTCAAGGGTTTACAAAAAAAATATTGATTTAGTAAAGGACGAATCTCAAAAAGACCTGAACCAATATCTGGAATTATTTGTTGGATACAAGCTTAAGATCAACAAAGCAAATAAATTAGGCTTACAAAATAATCCGAAATACCAATCCGAATTAAAATCCTACAGAAGTCAACTTTCTAAAAATTACTTGACGGATACAAAGGTTACTAAAGAACTTATTGAGGAAGCCTATAATCGTTCCCAAAAAGAAATCAAAGCGTCCCATATCTTAATTATGGTAGATGAAAATGCGGCTCCAGCCGATACTTTAAAAGCTTACAATCAAATCCTTGACATTCGTAAAAAAGCCGTAGCAGGCGAAGATTTTGGTAAATTAGCACAACAATTTTCTCAAGATCCTTCAGCGAAAGAAAACAGTGGTGACCTTGGCTATTTTTCAGCATTCAGGATGGTTTATCCTTTTGAATCAGGAGCCTTTAAGACAAAAAAGAATGAAGTTTCCAAGCCAGTCAGGACTCGTTTTGGATATCACTTGATAAAAGTTAACGATATCCGAGACAATAGAGGAGCCGTTAGCGTGGCGCATATCATGATAATGAAACCTGCCGATGCATCATCTTCTGAAAAAGGAAAGGCAAAAATTCAGGACATCTACAGAAAATTGCAACAAGGTGAAAAGTTTGAAGAGCTTGCAAAACAATTTTCAGAAGATAAATCATCCGCCGGAAAAGGTGGTGTTTTAAACAGCTTTAGTTCGGGTGAATTGAGTTCGGATAAATTTGAAAATGTTGCTTTTTCATTATCAAAACAAAATCCAGTATCAGAACCTTTTGAAAGTGAATACGGATGGCATATTGTGAAGTTTCTTGAAAAACATCCTGTAAAAACATTTCAGGAAATGGAAACAGAATTGGATGGAAAAATCAGAAAAGACGATCGCTCTCGATTGATTGTGAATTCAATGAACGAAAAACTACGTAAAAAATATGCTGTAAAAAGAGACAGCAAATTATATGCATCGCTCGTTAAAACGGCTAACGACGGACTTTATACTTCTTCTTGGAAAATTCCCGAAGACACGAACAGCTTTAATAAGCCATTGTTTACCATTAAAGATAAAACAGTAACAGGAACTGACTTTCTGAATTATATGAACAATCAGCAAAAGAATGTTCCAGAAGTCAAACCAGTATCCAAATTAGTGGATGTTTTATATGAAAAGTTTTTAGACGAGCAATTGAACAGCTATTATAATGACAATTTGGAAAATGAATTTCCTGAGTTTGCAGATGTGATGGAAGAATACCGTGACGGATTGTTGCTGTTTGATTTGATGGAGAAAGAAATCTGGGAAAAATCTAAAACCGATACCATCGGATTGCAAAATTTCTATCAAAAAAATAGTGCCAATTACAAATGGAAAAATAGATACGATGTTCTAATTGTATCTTCAACAAAATCTGATTTTATCAAAAAGGCACAAAAGATGCTTAAAAAAGATAAAACAGCAGATTATATCAAACAGAATCTAAATTCAGGAACAGAAATTCAAGTCTTGGAAAAAGAAGGTGTTTTTGAAGAGGGAAATGAAGTGCTTCCTAAAAATGTAACCTTCAAGCCAGGTGTGACCGATGTGATAAAAGAAGGTGATTATTATTTTGTAACAAGAGTAAATAAAGTACTTCCAGCTGGAGATAAAACATTGGAAGAATGCAAAGGGAAAGTCGTTAATGATTATCAGCAATATTTAGAAGAAAATTGGGTGTCTGATTTGAAGAAAGAATTTACAATAAATGTCAACAAGGATACATTTGAAAAGGTAAAAAAACAAATCAAGTCGTAGATGCAAAAAGGCCTTTATATAATTGGATTGTCTTTGCTGTTGAGTTCCTGTTCCTATTTCAAGCCAGAAGCAAAACCAGAATCGATAGCAAGAGTAGGAGATTCCTTTTTGTATAAAGAAGATATAAAAGATTTAGTAGCTGTTGGTACATCAAAGGAAGACAGCGTTATGATTGTAAGAAGTTTTATCGACCGCTGGGCTACACAAAGATTATTGATTGAAGCAGCGAATATAAACCTGAACGATGAAAAAAAAGCCGATTTTGATGATTTGGTAAGGCAATATAAAAACGATTTATATACCAAAGCTTACATAGAAGAGGTTGTGAAAACAACGGTAGATACTGTGATTTCCGAAAAGGAGTTGAAAGAATATTACGATCAGAACAAAGGAAATTTCAGGACAAATGGTACTTTAGTGCAATTGCGATACATCAATCTGCCAAAAGATCATCCTAAGTTTGCAACCATAAGAAGTAAGTTTCTGGATTTTAGAAAATCAGATAAGAAGTTTTGGGATACATATCAAATGCAGTTCAAAAATTCCGCTTTAAACGATTCGGTTTGGGTAGAGTTGAACGAAATTTATAGGAAACTGCCTTTTATAAATCCAGAGAATAGTCAAAAATACATATCAGAAGGCATCTCTTTTGAAAAGCCAGATTCTCTGAATGTATATTTAGTTAAAATAAAGAAAACAATAAACAAGAACGAAATAAGTCCTTTTGTGTATTTAAAGCCAACTTTACAGCAGGTAATTTTGAATAGAAGAAAATTGGAATTAATTAAAAAATTTGAAAAAGAAATTACTGATGATGCGATTAAAAATGACAAATATGAAATTTATAAATAGTAGGAACCTCTTGATGCTATTGTTGGCAATATGCTCCATTAGCGAAATACAAGCACAAGAAATCATTCAACAAGATTCCGTAAAAAAACAAGAAGCACCTAAATCTTCATACAAGCGTCAAAAAATAGACGGTGTTATTGCAACCGTTGGTGATTATATCGTTTTGGACTCTGATATCGATAAAAATTTCCTTGAGCTTGCTGCAAATGGAAACAGTATTGAAAATATTACCAGATGTCAAATGTTAGGAAAGCTTTTGGAAGAACGATTGTATGCTCACCAAGCACTTCAGGATAGTATCATCGTGAAGGATTCAGAAATCAACAGTATGATGGAAGAAAAAATTGGAATCATGTTGGAGCAAACCAGAGGTACAATGGACGATCTCGTTAAATACTACAAAAAAAACAGTGAGGAAGAATTTAGGACTTACTTTTTTGAAATTTTGAAGATGAACAAGCTTACGTCAGAAATGACCAATAAAATCATCGACAAAGTTGAAATAACACCAGAAGAAGTTAGAACATTTTTCAAAGGAATCAAGAAAGAAGAATTGCCAACTTTTGGAGATGAATTAGAGATTTCTCAAATTGTAATCAAACCTCAAGTTACAGAAGCTGAAAAACAAAAAGTAAGAGACAGGCTTAATGAATTTAAAAAAGAAATAGCCGCAGGATCAAGTTTTTACAGTAAAGCTGTATTGTACTCTCAAGATCCAGGTTCAAAATCTAATGGTGGTTTTATGAAAGTAAACAGAAAGACACCGTTGGTAAAGGAATTTAAGGATGTAGCTTTCAGTTTGGATGAAGGGCAGATTTCAGAACCATTCGAAACAGAATATGGTTTTCATATTATTTTTATTGAAAAAATCCGTGGACAAGATGTTGACTTGCGTCATATATTGATTGCTCCAAAAATCTCTGAAGAATCTATGAAAGAGGCAAAGGATGAAGCATTGATGATCAGAAAGAAAATTATTGATGGAGAGATTTCTTTCGCTGAAGCGGCAAGAAGCTCATCAGACGAAACTGAAACAAAAGCCAATGGTGGAGCATTGCTAAATCCTAAAACATTGGACTCTCGTTTTGAATTAACAAAATTGGACGCTATGCTATACGGTCAGGTTTCGAACCTTAAAACAGGTGAGGTTTCTCTTCCGTTTATAGACGAGCCAAGATCAGGAGGAAAAGTCTTTAAGCTGATGATGGTTACAAACAGAATTGCGGCACATCCAGCAGATTATTCTACCGATTACATCAAAATCAAAGAATTTGCATTGAAAGACAAACAGATCAAAGAGATTGCAAAGTGGACTACTGAAAAAATTAAAGATACTTATATTAAAATAAATGGCGAATACAGGGATTGTGATTTTCTATACAACTGGCTTAAGAAATAATTCTTAACTTTCAAAAATCTAAAATCAGCAATCTAAAATCTAAAATCAATATGTCCGACGTAACTGCTATACAAAACTTGGTTCAAAAAAGAAGTGAACTTAAAAAGGAGATTTCTAAAATTATTGTAGGTCAGGATGTAGTAGTCGACCAGATTTTATTGAGTATTTTTTCTGGAGGTCATGCACTTTTGGTAGGTGTTCCGGGATTGGCAAAAACCTTGATGGTAAACACAATTTCTCAAGCTTTAGGATTGGATTTTAAGCGTATTCAGTTCACGCCAGATTTGATGCCTTCGGATATTCTAGGGAGTGAAATTCTAGATGAAAACCGTCAATTCAAGTTTATCAAAGGACCTATTTTTTCGAATATTATCCTTGCCGATGAGATCAACAGGACGCCGCCTAAAACGCAAGCCGCTCTGTTGGAAGCAATGCAGGAACGAGCTGTTACCATCGCCGGACACAATTATAAATTAGACTTGCCCTATTTCGTTTTGGCAACACAAAACCCAATTGAGCAGGAAGGAACCTATCCTTTGCCGGAAGCACAATTGGACCGTTTTATGTTTTCTATAAAGTTAGATTATCCTTCTTTTGCAGAAGAAGTACAAGTCGTAAAAAGCACCACTTCTGATGCTAAAGAAACAATCAATCCATTATTCTCTGCACAAGAAATTATCGATTTTCAACATTTGATAAGAAGGATTCCAGTTGCAGATAATGTAATCGAATATGCGGTAACTTTGGTCAGCAAGACACGACCTGATAATGCATTGTCAAACGATTATATCAAAAATTATATTGATTGGGGTGCAGGTCCGAGGGCTTCCCAGAATTTGATTTTGGCTGCAAAAGCCAATGCCGCTTTCAACGGAAAATTCTCTCCGGATATCGAAGATGTAAAAGCTGTTGCAGTCGGAATTTTAAGGCACCGTGTCGTGAAAAACTACAAAGCCGATGCAGAAGGAATTACGATAGAGAAAATTATTACTTCTTTATTTTAGAAGATTTTTATAAAATGAATTTAAACCTGATAAGCAATTGTCAGGTTTTTTTATGCGCTGAAATCGTTGTAGAAGTGACTGTAAGTGTAATTTAGAAAGGTTCTTAATTCAAGTTAAGATTGTTAATGGTTTCTAAAATTCCGAATTTGGTAAAAAAATGACTTTAAATTAACGATTAAGCAATATTTTAATTTAATACCAAAATTTATTTAATAATAATCATCAAAATTGATTATTTGGGAATAATAATGTTTTGAATGTCCACTTTTATTAAAAATAGTTCAATTTTGAGTGGAATGTATTAAATTTGCAGGAACAAACAAACGAAACTAAAAGCATGTTTTTGGAGATACTGTAATGATTTAAAAAAGCGTGTGCAATTCAAAAGATTTCTATATTAGACTATGAACATTTATAACGATTACCTTAAAGAGATTGAAGAAAGAAAACTTCAAGGACTTCATCCAAAACCAATTGATGGCGCTGAATTATTAAGCGAAATCATCCATCAAATAAAAGATGTAAACAACGCACATCGAGAAGATTCTCTAAAGTTCTTTATTTATAATACCTTACCGGGAACCACAAGTGCCGCAACTGTTAAGTCCAGATTCTTAAAGGAGATTATTCTTGGCGAATCTGTTGTTGAGGAGATTTCTCAAGCATATGCATTTGAGTTATTGTCGCACATGAAAGGCGGGCCTTCAATCGAAGTATTGTTGGATTTGGCTCTTGGAGAAGTTTTTTCTATCGCAAAGCAAGCATCAGAAGTTTTAAAAACACAAGTTTTCCTTTACGATGCGGATACAGATCGTTTAAAAGAAGCTTACAAAGCGGGTAACATATTCGCAAAAGAAATTTTGGAAAGCTATGCTAAAGCAGAATTTTTTACGAAGCTTCCAGAAGTTCCAGAAGAAATAAAAGTTGTAACTTTTATCGCTGGAATTGGAGACATTTCTACAGATTTGCTTTCTCCAGGAAACCAAGCACACTCACGTTCTGATCGTGAATTGCACGGTCAATGTATGATTACACCACAAGCGCAATCAGAAATCAGAGATTTACAAGCACAACATCCAGATAAAAGTGTAATGTTGATTGCTGAAAAAGGCACGATGGGTGTTGGTTCTTCAAGGATGTCAGGTGTAAACAACGTGGCACTTTGGACAGGAAAACAAGCAAGCCCTTATATTCCTTTCGTAAATATTGCTCCAATTGTGGGTGGTACAAACGGAATTTCTCCAATTTTCTTGACCACTGTTGACGTAACCGGAGGAATTGGACTTGACCTTAAAAACTGGGTTAAGAAACTGGACGATAATGGAGAAGTGGTTCGCGATGAAAATAATGATCCCGTTTTAGAAGAAGCCTATTCTGTTGCTACAGGAACGGTTCTTACCATCAATACAAAAACTAAAAAATTATACAACGGCGAACAAGAATTGATGGACATTTCTAAGGCATTTACGCCTCAGAAAATGGAATTCATCAAAGCTGGAGGTTCGTATGCAATTGTTTTTGGTAAAAAAATCCAAACGGTTGCAGCTAAAATTTTAGAAATAGAGCCTACTCAAGTATTTGCCACTTCAAAAGAAGTTTCCCACGAAGGACAAGGTCTTACGGCAGTTGAAAAGATCTTCAACAAAAACGCAGTAGGTATCGCTCCTGGAAAAGTATTGCATGCTGGTTCTGATGTTCGAGTAGAAGTAAATATTGTTGGTTCGCAAGATACAACAGGATTGATGACTGCTCAGGAATTGGAATCTATGGCGGCGACTGTTATTTCTCCAATTGTGGATGGAGCTTACCAATCTGGATGTCACACGGCTTCGGTTTGGGATAAAAAAGCACAGGCAAACATTCCAAAACTGATGAAATTCATGAACGATTTTGGTCTAATCACCGCTCGTGATCCAAAAGGCGTTTACCATTCGATGACAGATGTTATCCACAAAGTATTGAATGATATTACAATCGACGAATGGGCCATCATTATTGGAGGAGATTCTCACACAAGAATGTCAAAAGGTGTTGCCTTCGGTGCCGATTCAGGTACGGTAGCGCTTGCTTTGGCAACAGGTGAAGCTTCAATGCCAATTCCAGAATCGGTAAAAGTTACCTTCAAAGGAACAATGGCTAGCTATATGGATTTCCGTGATGTGGTGCATGCTACTCAAGCACAAATGTTGCAGGAATTTGGTGGAGAAAATGTTTTCCAAGGTAGAATCATTGAGGTGCATTTAGGAACGCTTACTGCCGACCAAGCCTTTACATTCACCGATTGGACAGCAGAAATGAAAGCAAAAGCATCCATCTGTATTTCAGAAGATGATACCCTGATTGAATCATTGGAAATTGCAAAAGGCAGAATCCAAATCATGATCAACAAAGGAATGGACAATGAAAGACAAGTGCTTCAAGGATTAATCAACAGAGCAGACAAGCGTATAGCAGAAATCAAATCTGGAGAGAAACCAGCCTTGACACCAGATGCAAACGCTAAGTATTATGCAGAAGTAGTAGTAGATTTGGATCAAATTGCTGAGCCAATGATTGCCGATCCAGATGTGAACAACAAAGACGTTTCAAAAAGATACACTCACGATACCATCCGACCATTATCTTTTTATGGTGGTGATAAAAAAGTAGATTTAGGATTTATCGGTTCGTGCATGGTACACAAAGGCGATATGAAAATCCTTGCCCAAATGCTTAAAAACGTGGAAGCACAAACAGGAAAAGTAGAATTTAATGCACCGCTTGTTGTAGCACCACCTACATATAATATCGTTGATGAATTGAAAGCAGAAGGCGACTGGGAAGTATTGCAAAGATACTCTGGTTTCGAATTCGACGACAACGCTCCTAAAGCATCCGCTCGTACAGAATATGAAAATATGCTGTATTTAGAGCGTCCAGGTTGTAACCTTTGTATGGGTAACCAGGAAAAAGCGTCTAAGGGAGATACCGTTATGGCTACTTCAACACGTTTGTTCCAAGGAAGGGTAGTAGAAGATACCGAAGGTAAAAAAGGAGAGTCATTGCTTTCTTCAACTCCGGTGGTTGTACTTTCAACAATTTTGGGAAGAACCCCAACAATTGAAGAATATAAATTGGCAGTAGAAGGCATCAACTTGACAAAATTTGTACCTTCCAATAAAACGTTGGCAATTTAAAAACAGAATAAATACTCGAAAGCTTAAGTGATAAACTTAAGCTTTCTTTTTTAATAGCATTCTTTTTCGTATATTTAAAATTAGGAATAACAATAAAACTGATACACTATGGCTTTTGATATTGAAATGATTAAAAAGGCGTACGGAACAATGGCAGAACGTGTAGACAAAGCACGTCAACTTGTTGGACATCCGCTGACACTTTCTGAAAAGATTTTATATGCCCACCTTTGGGAAGGCAATCCAAATCAAGTTTTTACAAGAGGAAAAGACTATGTAGATTTCGCTCCAGATAGAGTGGCTTGCCAGGATGCAACTGCCCAAATGGCGCTATTGCAATTCATGCACGCCGGAAAGCCAAAAGTAGCAGTTCCTACAACCGTCCACTGTGATCACTTGATTCAAGCCAAAGTAGATGCTAAGACCGATTTGGCCCGAGCAAAAACACAAAGCAACGAAGTTTTCGATTTCCTTTCATCAGTTTCTGATAAATACGGAATCGGTTTTTGGGGCCCTGGTGCGGGAATTATCCACCAAGTGGTTTTAGAAAACTATGCATTCCCTGGTGGAATGATGATCGGAACGGATTCGCATACTGTAAATGCAGGAGGTTTAGGAATGTTAGCCATCGGAGTGGGTGGTGCTGATGCCGTAGATGTAATGTCCGGAATGGCTTGGGAATTGAAATTTCCAAAACTGATCGGAATCAAATTAACTGGAAAATTATCAGGATGGACAGCTCCAAAAGATGTAATTCTTAAAGTAGCCGGAATACTTACTGTAAAAGGTGGAACAGGAGCCATCGTCGAATATTTTGGCGAAGGAGCAACCGCAATGTCGTGTACCGGAAAAGGAACAATCTGTAATATGGGTGCCGAAATCGGTGCTACAACTTCTACTTTCGGATACGATGATTCTATGCGCCGTTACCTGAAATCAACTGGAAGAGCCGATGTTGCCGATGCAGCCGATGCAATTGCACCTTACTTAACAGGTGATGATGAAGTATATGCAGATCCAGAAAAATATTTCGATCAAGTAATTGAAATCAATCTTTCAGAATTAGAACCTCATTTAAATGGTCCTTTCACGCCAGATTTGGCCACACCAATTTCTAAAATGAAAGAAGAAGCCATCAAAAACGATTGGCCATTGCAAATCCAGGTAGGTTTGATAGGTTCTTGTACCAATTCTTCTTACGAAGATATCTCTCGTGCGGCTTCTTTGGCAAAACAAGTTTCAGAGAAAAATTTAAAAACAAAAGCACAATTTACCATAACTCCAGGTTCTGAGGTTGTACGTTATACAATCGAGCGTGATGGTTTTATCGATACTTTCAATAAAATCGGAGCAACGGTTTTTGCCAATGCCTGCGGACCGTGTATCGGAATGTGGGACAGGGAAGGTGCCGAAAAAGAAGAGCGAAACACCATCGTCCATTCCTTTAACCGAAATTTCTCAAAACGTGCCGATGGGAATCCAAACACCTTGGCTTTCGTAGGTTCTCCTGAACTAGTGACTGCTTTGGCAATTGCTGGGGATTTATCATTCAATCCTCTGACGGATAAATTAATCAACGAAGACGGTGAAGAAGTAATGCTGGACGAACCAACCGGAAACGAATTGCCTCCAAAAGGTTTCGACGCCGAAGACCCAGGCTATCAAGCACCTTCAAAAGACGGTTCGGGAGTGCAAGTGGTTGTAAATCCAACTTCAGAACGACTACAATTGTTGGCGCCATTCGAACCATGGGACGGAAAAAATATTACAAACGCCAAATTGCTCATCAAAGCATTCGGAAAATGTACCACCGACCATATCTCAATGGCTGGACCTTGGTTGCGTTTCCGCGGACATTTGGATAATATTTCAAACAATATGTTGATTGGAGCAACCAATGCCTATAATCAAAAAACAAATTCAATAAAAAACCAATTGACTGGCCAGTACGATGCAGTTCCCGCTGTGCAGAGAGCATACAAGGCGGCCGGAGTTCCTTCAATCGTAGTGGGCGACCATAATTACGGCGAAGGCTCTTCCCGTGAACACGCTGCGATGGAGCCACGTTTCTTGGGTGTAAAAGCCGTTTTGGTAAAATCATTTGCGCGAATCCACGAAACCAATTTGAAGAAACAAGGAATGTTGGCACTTACATTTGCAAACGAATCCGATTATGATAAGATACAAGAAAACGACACCATCAATTTTACGGATTTGGTAGATTTCGCGCCAGGCGTGCCGTTGAACTTGGAATTCAAACACGATGATGGTTCAGTAGACGTAATCATTGCGAATCACACCTACAACGAAGGTCAGATTGGTTGGTTCAAGGCAGGCTCGGCATTAAACCTGATTGCTGCAGGAAATTAATAATTCAAATTTATTTTATAAACTGAAAACTCCCGAATCACTTCGGGAGTTTTTTTATTTAGAGAAATTTGATGTTTAGAAATTATAATTCGTTTAAAATACTGATTAAGGAAAAAAATATCGCAACGACGACAACTATGTAAAAGATGGTTTTCCAGTGTTTTCGATCACCTTCTCTTAGGTAAATGTCCCGTTTGAAGATATTTTTATTGATGGAATGTATCAAAAATTGGATTCAATTAAAAGAGTGAGTTATTAATAAGTTATTGATAAAAGTATTAAAAATAAAAAAATCGTAAATTCACGCTTTTAAATTAATCAGAATGACTCAAAAGCCATCCTTTCATATTATTGGGATTTCCGTTAGAACCACCAACCAAGATCAGCAAGCTTCAAGCGATATTCCAGCCCTTTGGAATAAGTTTTTTGGAGAAGGCATCCTTGCAAAAATCCCCAACAAAGTAAGCAGCAATCTTTATTCCATCTATACTGATTATGAAAAAGATCACACCGCTCCCTATACCACAATTTTGGGCTGTGAGGTAGAAAATCTAAACGAAATTCCCGAAGGACTCATTGGGAAAACAATTCCTGAAGGGAACTACGAAATTTTCACGGCTAAGGGAAATCTGATGCAAGGTGCCGTCTATAATGAATGGACCAAAATATGGAATGCAGCTATTGAAAGAACCTTTGTTGCCGATTTTGAATTATACGATGCAAAATCGCATGATCCAGAAAATGCCGAGGTGGATATATTTATCGGTGCACGATAAATTAGATTGCACATGAAGTAAATTAAATTTTCCAATTATATTTGTCCAATGCAGTTATCCATCGTCATCCTCAATTATAATGTGCGCCATTTCCTCGAGCAATGTGTTTTAAGTGTCCAAAAAGCCACACAAAACTTCAATGCCGAGATCATCGTCGTCGATAATAATTCCCAAGACGACAGTTGTCAGATGATAAAAGACCGTTTTCCGGAAGTAATTTTAATTGAAAACAAAGAAAACACCGGTTTCCCAAAAGGCAACAACATCGGAGCCAAAATTGCCAGCGGAAAATACCTCTGCATCCTAAATCCAGACACCGTAGTAGCCGAAGACACCTTCGAAAAAATCCTCGCTTTCGCCAAAAAACAAGACAATCTAGGAATCGTTGGTTGCAAACTCATCGACGGAACCGGACATTTTCTGCCAGAATCCAAACGTGGCATTCCAACTCCTTTCGTGGCTTTCACAAAAATATTCAGTCTTTATAAAATCTTTCCAAGCATCAAATCCTTCGGAAAATACTACGCCTCACACATCAGCGAAAACCAAACAGGAAAGGTTGAAATATTAGTCGGTGCTTTTATGTTTATGAAAAAAGAAACCTACGAAGAAGTAGGCGGTTTCGACGAAGATTGTTTCATGTATTCAGACGATATCGATTTGTCCTATATGGTTCTAAAAACAGGAAAAGACAATTATTATTTCCACGAAACTACGGTCATACATTATAAAGGAGAAAGCACTGTAAAAGATGGGAAGTACATGAAACGTTTTCAGGAAGCAATGAATTTCTTCTATAAAAAGCACTTCAAAACATCCTTTTTCTTTTCGTTTTTTATGAAAATCGGAATTGTTTTCTTTTCCTTTGTAAAGATGTTCCAAGGAAAAGCAACGCTAAAATCAAAACCAGAACGTTATATTTTATTGTCTGATAACGACCTTATAAAAGAAAAATTAGAAGAAGCACTCAAAAAAAAGATACAAATCACAACTTTAGAAAACCAAAAAGCATTATTTTCGCAAACGTTTTCGAAACACAAGCCAACTGAGGTGATTTTAGACAACAATTACCTCACGTTCAAAGACAGCATACAGTTTTTGGAAACACAAAAGGATAAAAAACGAACCTTTAAAAACCTGCCAGCCGCATCTGATTTTATCATAGGAAGCAACAGCAGTAACGATAGAGGAGAAGTTATTACTTTTAAGATTTAAGCAAAAAAGTTAATGATTCTTAAACCCTTAGTGGTTTAAATTGTATTAAATTTGTGTAATTCGTATCAAAATAAAAACAACTGTAAAATTATATAATTCATAGTATAACCTAAAAATTATCACTAATTTTGCATCAAGAAAATAAAAATTCACCATTAGGTTAGCAATATGGCAAAATTTGAATTGAAACTTCCAAAGATGGGAGAAAGCGTTGCAGAAGCAACCATTACCAATTGGTTAAAAAAAGTAGGCGACCCAATCGAAGCCGATGAAGCAGTACTTGAAATTGCTACTGATAAGGTAGATTCAGAAGTGCCTTCAGAAGTTTCAGGAGTCCTGTCTGAAATCCTTTTCAATGTTGATGATGTTGTAAAAGTAGGACAGACGATTGCCTATATCGAAGTTTCAGGTGGAGTAGCTGTAGAAGCGCCAAAAGAGCAAGCTCCAGCATCTGTAGCAACAATCGAAAAAACGGTTGAAAGTGCGCAGCAAGCTGTTGCTACACCACAAGATTTTTCTAACTCAGAAAAATTCTTCTCTCCTTTAGTAAAAAACATCGCTAAAGAAGAAGGAGTTTCTGTTGCTGAATTGGAAGCAATAAACGGTTCAGGAAAAGACGGTAGAGTGACTAAAGATGATATTTTAAAATTTGTCGAAAGTCGCAAGTCAAATGTTGCAAGTCCAGCGCCAGTTGCCAATACTCCAGCTGTCATCCCGAGCTCTCCCGAGGCTTCGGGAGAGGGGCAAAAGCCTGCACCTAAAACCCAAGCTCCTGCTCCTGTCTCTGTAAACGGTGGCGATGAAATAGTGGAAATGGACAGAATGCGTAAACTGATTTCAGGCTATATGGTCGCTTCGGTTCAAACTTCTGCCCACGTTCAGTCGTTTATCGAAGTCGATGTGACCAACATCGTGAAATGGAGGGATAAGGTAAAAACTGCTTTTGAAAAAAGAGAAGGAGAGAAATTGACTTTCACACCAATCTTTATGGAAGCCGTTGCAAAAGCATTGAAAGATTTCCCAGGAATGAATATTTCTGTTGATGGCGATTTTATCATTAAAAGAAAAAACATCAACCTTGGAATGGCGGCTGCTTTGCCAAACGGAAACTTGATTGTTCCAGTTATCAAAAATGCTGACCAGTTGAATATCGTTGGTATGGCAAAAGCCGTAAACGATTTAGGAAACCGTGCAAAAGCAGGAAAACTAAAACCAGATGATACTCAAGGAGGTACTTATACGGTTACAAACGTTGGAACTTTCGGAAGTGTTTTCGGAACGCCAATCATCAACCAGCCACAAGTTGGAATTCTAGCTCTTGGTGCCATCAGAAAAGTACCGGCAGTTATCGAAACTCCAGAAGGCGATTTTATCGGAATCCGTCAAAAAATGTTCCTTTCGCATTCGTATGACCACAGGGTTGTTGATGGCGCATTAGGCGGAAGCTTCGTAAAACGCGTTGCGGATTACTTGGAAGCATTTGATGTAAACAGAGATTATTAAAAAAATAATGCATACTTTAGAAACTCCCGAAAGCAATTTCGGGAGTTTTTTGTTTTGAGCTTTTTGGTTTCCCTGAATTGTTCTATATTTAAAATGAAATAAAATTTGCTATGTCGTTACTCCGAAAATTTTTAGTCTATACCAATTTAAGGTCTGGAATGGACGAATTCCAAACCATCCACGAATCCATCGAAAAAGATGTGATGTTGCGTGGCACAAGACTTTGGGTTTTGGTTATTGCCATTTTCATTGTTTCCATCGGATTGAATATGAATTCGACTTCTGTAATTATTGGCGCGATGTTGATTTCGCCCATGATTGGTCCTATTAATGGAATGGGATACAGTATTGCGACCTATAATTTCCCGCTGTTTCGAAAAGCAATGAAAAATTTTAGCTTTGGAGTTTTGGCAGCTCTAATCACTTCCACATTGTATTTTGCTTTAAGTCCTTTATCGGCGGCACACTCAGAACTTTTATCGCAAACAAGTACTACAATTTATGACGTTTTGATTGCATTTCTTGGAGGTCTTGCGGGAATCATTGCGATTAGTTCAAGATCAAAAGGCAATATTATTGCTGGTGCTGCAATTGCCACGGCTTTGATGCCACCACTTTGTACGGCAGGTTATGGCTTGGCAAACGGGAATATAAATTTCTTTGCCAGCGCAATGTATTTATTCACCATAAATGTAGTTTTCATCGCGATATCTTCAGTATTGATTTGTCGCTTTTTGAAGTTTCCCATTTCATCTGAAGTACAGGGAAAACATAAAACGCGCGTAAAAAGTTTGCTTTCATTTGTGAGTATTATTACCATAGTTCCCAGTGTTTACTTTGGATATGCCCTGGTTCAGAGAGAGCATTTTACGGAAGATGCGAACCGTTTTGTAGCCGATATCAGTGTTTTTGAAGGGAGTTATCTTTTGAAAAATGAAATTGATGCTCGAAAAAAGCAAATCATTTTGGTTTATGGAGGAAGCGATTTATCAAAGGAAAGTAAAGAGGAAATCATGAAAAGAGCTTCGGTTTATTCTTTGGCGGAAGCAAAATTAATTTTCAAGCAAGGTTTTTCGTATAATGACGGAAAAGAAAATGTCAATCAAATAGACAAATTGAAAACCGAGGTAAACCGATTGAATTTGGCCTTGAAGGAAAAAGAAAAAATTACCGACAGTGTGATTTCAAAACCTAAAATAGGAAAACAGCTTTTAGGAGAAATCAAAACGCTTTTTCCGGAAATAAAATCGTGTTCCTATTCGGAAACGGTTGCTTTTCAAGACAGTTCAAAGATTGATAAGGTGAAAATCGTGGTGATGGAAACTACGAAAAAAGGTTTGACTGCCGATGCAAGAAAGCGCATCAATGATTGGTTGAAGAAGAGATTGGAGAGCGAAAGGGTGAAAACTTTTTTTGAATAAAATTTTTTATAAATAATTTCTACAAAGTATATCGGCAATATTGGTCGGAAAGATAAAAAGTGCCTAAAGATTTTATTTTAGCCCCGATTGAAATGGAAATCCATTTTGTTCCGGTGTTCGGAACAAAATGATTGTAATGGAAAGCGGGAATATGGAATAAAGAATGCCAAAAGTGATGCTGCTGATTGAAATTATTGGAAGGAAGGCTTCTTAAATTAGCGTTATTTAGACGGATTAAAGTGTAAAACCTTCTTATCTTTGCGAACCACAAAACCCACAAAATGGAACTAAAATTAACGAAATCGATCTGTTTTTTTGATCTTGAAACCACTGGAATCGACATCTCGAAAGACAGAATTGTTGAAATAGCAATTCTTAAGGTATTTCCGAACGGAAATAAGGAAAGCAGGACTTGGCTGGTGAATCCTACAATTCCGATTCCGGCAGAATCTACAGCGATTCACGGTATTTCAAATGAAAAGGTAGCGAATGAACCAACTTTTAAGGAGCTGGCCTCGACGATTCATAATATGATTAAGGATTCGGATTTGGCTGGATTCAATTCGGACCGATTTGATATTCCTTTGCTGGCGGAAGAATTACTGAGAGCTGGAGTTGATTTTGATATGAAAAATTGCGTTTCGGTTGATGTTCAGACGATTTTTCATAAAAAAGAAGAGCGAACTTTGAGTGCGGCTTATAAATTTTATTGTGGTCAAAGTCTTGAAAATGCACATTCAGCAGAAGCCGATACAATGGCGACGTATGAAATTTTGAAATCGCAGTTGGATCGTTATGAAGATTTGCCACACGATATGCGATCGCTTTCGGAATATACGACCAGAAAGAAATCGGTTGATTTTGCTGGTTTTATTGCTTTGGATAAAGACAATGAAGAGATTTTTACATTCGGAAAACACAAAGGCGCAAAAGTAGATAAGGTGTTAGAGGCTGAGCCGGGCTATTTCAGCTGGATTCAGAATGCTGATTTTCCGTTGTATACTAAAAAGGTGTTGACGGGAATAAAATTGAGGAAGTTAAATACGAAATAGGTGTAAGGTATTGGGTCTAAGGTTCAAGACGCCCAAAGCCCAAAAACCTGAACCATGAACCTGAAAGAAGATGAAAATAATCTGCATCGGTAGAAATTATACCAAGCATATTGAGGAATTGCAGAACGAAAAGCCAACGGAACCTGTGATTTTTTTGAAACCAGATACGGCGATTTTGCCTAAGAATTTCCCATTTTTTATTCCAGATTTCAGTAGTGATATCCATCACGAAGTGGAGATTTTGGTAAAGATAAATAGGGTAGGGAAACATATTGATCCGAAATTTGCTCATAAATATTACAACGAGATTGGTCTTGGTATCGATTTTACGGCACGCGATGTTCAATCACAATTAAAAGAAAAAGGACTTCCGTGGGAAAAAGCGAAAGCGTTTGACGGATCGGCGGTTATTGGTGAATTTATGCCGAAATCGGAATTCAATTCGCTTGAAAACATTAGCTTTGAGTTAAAGAACAACGGCGAAACGCTTCAAGCAGGAAATACTTCGCACATGCTGTGGAAAATTGATGAATTGATTTCGTATGTTTCGCAATATTTCACCTTAAAAATTGGCGACATTATTTTTACAGGAACTCCAGAAGGTGTTGCACAAGTTAAAACAGATGATGTTTTGGAAGGGTTTATCGAAGGTAAAAAACTATTTAGAATACAAGTAAAATAGATGGCTTTACATTATAATTTAGCAAAGGTTTACGCAATTTCTGATAATGATACAGACTTTGTAATGGATATTGTGACACTTTTTGTTACCGAAGTTCCACAGGATTTACTGGAAGTAAAAAGCGGGATAAAAGAAAAAGACTATCAAAAAGCCTATAGTTTTGCCCATAAAATCAAACCTACTTTGGATTTGCTGGGAATGAAGGTCGCTCACGAAGAAATTATCTGTATCGAAGAGTGGGCAAGGAAAGATGATGCCAAAAAGAAAGAGATAATTGAGACTTATAAAAGTGTAGAACAACACGTTGAGAAAGCGATTAAGGAAATTCGTAAGGATTTTAACTTGTAGAAATCTGATTTAAATCTGAAATGAAAGCAACAATAGTTACCATTGGCGACGAGATTTTAATTGGACAAATTGTAGATACCAATTCTGGATTTATTGCAAAATCACTGGATAAGATTGGGATAGAAATCAACGAGATGATTTCTATTTCGGATGATAAAAACCATATTCTGGATACTTTTTCCAAGCTTCAAAACAAGGCTGATTTGGTTATCATTACAGGCGGTTTAGGTCCTACGAAAGATGATGTAACCAAGAAAACATTCTGCGATTATTTTGAAGATGAATTGATTGTAGATGAGAAAGTATTGGCTCACGTGACACAATTGATAGAAGGGATTTACAAACGTCCGATTTCGCAAATCAATAAAGATCAGGCTTTGGTTCCGTCAAAATGTACCGTCTTGTTCAATCAATTTGGCACAGCTCCAGGAATGTGGATGAAAAAGGGAAATACCGTTTTTATATCCCTGCCAGGCGTTCCGTATGAAATGAAAGGATTGATTGAAAACGAAATTGTTCCGAAAATCATCAAAGAATACAAGCGTCCTTATATTCTTCATCAAACCATTTTAACGTACGGTCAAGGTGAAAGTTTGGTAGCAGAACGAATTGAAGAATGGGAAAACAATCTTCCAGAATTTATAAAATTGGCCTATCTGCCAAGCCCGGGAAGAGTTCGTCTTCGACTTTCTGCAAGAGGAACCGATGAAGAATTGCTTAAAAAAGCGATTGCAGATAATGTAATTCTACTTACAAAATTGATTGGCGATATCATCGTAGGATATGACGACAGCGAAACAATTGAAGTTGTTTTGGGAAGGATTCTAACCCGGCAAAAGAAAACGATTTCAACTGCCGAAAGTTGTACGGGCGGGAAAATTGCTCAAATTTTAACGTCCATTCCGGGATCATCGGCCTATTTTAAAGGAAGTATCGTGAGTTATGCAAAGGAAGTTAAAACCGAAGTGTTGAAAGTTTCAAAGGAAACAATCGAAAAACATTCGGTTGTAAGCGAGGAAGTTGCAAAAGAGATGGCGCTTTCAATCCAAAAAATAAT
>NZ_JBMGQS010000040.1:0-21764 GCF_049060005.1 Flavobacterium sp. PLA-1-15
GAAGTTTAAGAAATAGAAAACATTAAAAAACCCTCCGATTGGAGGGTTTCATTTTTGATTAATTTATTTAAACTGACGGTTGAAGTTTTTTATCAGCTGTAAAGTGCTCTTATCCTCTGAGAAAACGGTATTCAGACCTTGAGGTTCCTGAGGAGGATCGGCTGTAAAGGCATCTCCTGCATTCCATTTCCCGGTTTTGTTAACGGCTTTTCCTTCGCCCCCGAATCCCCAGAAATTTACGCCCGCTAGGGCTTCTTTCTTTCTATGACTTTCTGCCAAGCGTTTGAAAAAGGATTCGTAAAAAATATTTCGGCTCTCTACAGAAGCATCCGGGAAAAGTCCTTCGTGTGTTCTTGGCAATCCAAATTCTTCGATTACGATTGGCCTTTTCATTTTTTCGGCTATGGCAATATGCTCATCAATATATTTTCCGGCATTTTTCAAGGCTGTCTGCAAAGTTTCTTTTTCTTCTTCGGCTTTGAACCATCCCCAGTTTTTAGGCCAGATGTGCATCGTTAAGTAATCGATGTTTTTGTTTTGATGAGTTCTTTCAAAAGTTGCCAAGTCGTCATTTGATCCTGCTTTTCCTTCTGAACCTGTAGAAATCAGATGGTTTTTATCCAATGAATCAATCAGGTTTACAACATTGTTGAGCCAATTGGTAAATGCCTTTTCGTTTTCCTTTGTAAAAACCCTTGGCTCATTGGCTACCTGCCAAGACATGATGGCTGGATCTTCGGTATATTTTTTCTTGTTATAGTTATTGGTTCTGCCTAGTATGAATTTGATGTGCTTTTCAAAACCAGCCATACAGGGTTCGCATTCGTGGAATTTACTTGTGTATTCCATAAACTGTGGCCAAGTGTTACCTTTCAAATTCGGATTCGGAATTACTCCTTTACCGTTCCATTCCAGATATTGCGACATACCGCCCGACCATTCCCAGTTGTTGTTGAGGTACAGGACAGCATACATGCCTCTTTTTCCTAATTCAGACATAAAGAAGTCAAGTCCGTCCAAAAGCGCTTCGTCGTATTTTCCTTGGGCCGTCTGCAGGGCTGGGGTAACCGTGTAATCATACGTTCCTCCTTCGGCTCCTACCAAAACTCTTAGGTTGTCGATTCCATTGGCTTTCATCAAATCCAATTCTCGGGCAAGTCTTTCCCTGTCGCCGTATTTTTTAGAACCCAGCAAGGCTCCGTACCAATAGTTGGCGCCAACGTAGGAATATGGTTTTCCGTCTTTGATGAATTGTGTTCCTTTTACAGTAACCATTGATTGTTTTTGTGCGCTACAGGAAATGGGTGCAGAGCAAGCCAGCACTAATAATAAAGTTGATATTGTGTGTTTCATATTATTGAGGTAATTGGTACATGTTTGGCAACGTATTGATGAGCGTCGCTTTAGGTTTGGTTACAAAGCTATTAAAATCCGAGACATTTGAAGCAGATGGTGTGGGTACATAATAACCGTCGATGTTATTGTTCCAGAACATTACAAAGGCTACCTCTACATCGTTTGCCGTAAGGGCATTGTATAAATAATTTGAAAACCATCCTGGAACAGCCGGTTTTGATGATGTAACGCGGTATCCGGTTTCGGTCAGCGCTGCAATTTTTATTTTTGTCTTGGCCAAATAAGAAACGATCTTGAGTTTTGCATTGGCCCTGTCTGAACCTGCCTGTCCTTGATTGTCTAAATCACCATAATTATCCATTCCAATTACATCTACATAATCATCGCCGGGGTAACGGCTTAGGAAATTTGCCGATGTCGTATAGGAATTGTCGGGAGCAAAAGAATACAATATGTTGTGGATTCCTTTGGTGTTTTTTAGATAATCAACCGTAAACCTAAAGACGGTCTTGTATTCGTCTGGCGAACAGTAATTGGCTCCCCACCAAAACCAGTTGCCGTCAAATTCATGAAAGGGGCGGAAGATGACCGGAATCAGTTTACCGTTGTTGTCTTTTAAATTTCCGATTACTTCGGCAACCTTGTCCAGTTTTGATTGGTACCATTGATGGTTTTCGCCACCAGGCAGGATGCTTTTGAAGGCATTTGCTTTCTGTTCGGCAGTCATATCGGCTGTGTAGAAAACGTCCTCGTTATAAGGTTCTCTCAAATGCCAGGAGAATATATTGATCATTCCCTTGCCGTAGGCTTGTTTTACGTCATTGGTAATGATGATTTCCTGTTGGTGGAACCAATTGCTGGTTTCTCCATTATTGTTTTTGTCGGTAATAAACATAAAGTCCGATCCCAAAAGTGCAGGATCATGGCCGGTTGTTTTTTTGATATCTGAATCTCCAAATACGTCGTTGTAAAAGCTATTGAAGGCATCCTGTTGTCCAATGGCAAACTTGGTCTTGGACATTTTTTTTAGGTTGTAGAACAAGGCAACGGTTTCTGGAGTTGCATTTTCATCCACCATAAAATCAGTTACATTCTCTTTTGTGAGAACATCTTCCTCAACAGGAGTTACAGGAAGGACAGGTTCGGATTTCGAATCACTATCACCCGAACAGCTTGCCAGGATAAGAGCAAAGCAAGCCATGGCTATATTCAAATAGTTTTTTTTCATAGTATTTTGATTTAGCTGTATCCGGATAGGAATACAAAATAGGTTAATCGATTCTCTTCATCACTTCCATGCAGGCTCTTCCGTTGTGGTAGGGACATTTCCAGAAGCCGGCAAAGTCTTTCTCAATCTTGGAATAGTCGGCATTGATACCCCAAAACCATTCACCATTTTCGTGGTCAATAAGGTATTTCTTGGTGAATTCCCAGTTTTGAATTGCAGTGTCGAGATAGGCTTCATCGCCCGTAATCTGCCATGCGTTTACAAAACCAATCAACAATTCGGCTTGAGGCCACCAGTGTTTTTCGGCTATCATTTCGTTTGTATGCGGATCAAATTCATACCACAAACCGCCATCCTTGTCAAGACCTTCCCTTGTAACATCGGTCATCTGGATGGCATGCTTTTTAAATATTTCAATTAGATGTTCGTCACCTGTAATTTCAGCACATTGCAACAGCAGCCATGCCGCTTCAATATCATGGCCATACGAAATGACATCAGGTTTTTCAACCCAATTTTCATCAAAGAAAAGTCTTAAATGTCCTGTCTCGGTATTGATGAAATGGCTGTCGATGGTTTCTAACAATTCAATAATAGTCTTGCGTAAGGCTTCATCCTTCCAAACCTTGTAAAGATTGGCGTAGGCTTCCACAATATGCAAATGCGTATTCATTGTCTTCTTTTCGTTAGCATCCTTTTCGCTGAGGCGTAAATCTTCAATAGGTTGCCAATCTCTGGTGAAGGCCTCAAAATAGCCTTTGTTTATTGGGTCATAACTGTACTGCTCAATTTTTTTATACAAATTGATGGCAATTTCTAATGCTTTTTCATCTTTGGAAATGGCATAATATTCCGTCATCCCGTAGATTACGAATGCGATGGCGTAAATCTGATTTTTAGTTTCCTTTGGAGAGCCGTCGGCATTCAAACTCCAAAAGATGCCTCCATATTCCGGATCGTAAAAATGTGCTGCCAGATAATCAAAAGCTCTTTTTGCAGTATCAAAAAAACCTTCATAATCTTCTACCTGATAAGCGGCAGAGAAGGTCCAAAGAATACGTGCATTCAATACTGAACCCTTTTCGGATTCGTAATTCTTTTGATTGTTGAAATCAATCTGGCCTACAAATCCGCCTTGTTTTAAATCATACGAAGAATTAAGCCAATAGGATAAAATGTTGTGAAAGCCGATAGTGACTTCTTTCTTGAATAGTAAAGCTTTGGCTGGCGTTGACATATTTTTGATATTAAAGTTGCTTGTTTTTTTCAACTTGATTGATAATTGTTTGAACAGAACCAGCAGAAGTAAAGGTATCCTGAGGAGCATTCATCACATAATCGACCAATTTTTCTACTGAAGAAACAGCCACGTGCATTCTGGTATCTGAAGAGGCATAATAGATGAAAACTTTTCCATCCTCGTCTTCGATCCATCCGTTTGTGAACAAGACATTTGAAACGTCTCCGACTCTTTCCTCGTTTTCAGGAGCCAAGAAATGTCCGGCAGGAACGTGTGTTACTTTTGCAATATCATTTAAATCGGTCATGAACATATAGCAGGTATAACGCAGTCCGGCAGCAGTGTTTCGAACACCGTGTGCCAAATGAAGCCAGCCTTTTGCTGTCTTGATTGGAGCCGGACCAAGTCCGTTTTTCAATTCATAAATGGTATGGTATACTTTTCCGAAGATGATTTTTTCTTCGTTTACCACAGGATTGTTCATGTCGTCAATATAACCAAGGCCAATTCCGCCTCCATTTCCTACATCAATAAATCCATCCTGAGGACGCGTGTAAAGTGCATATTTCCCGTTTACAAATTCAGGATGCAGCACTACATTTCGTTGCTGTCCCGTATTCGAAATCAAATCAGGCAATCTTTCCCAATTGATCAAATCTTTTGTTCTCACGATTCCAGCATTGGCTATAGCCGAACTTGTATCGCCTTTTGGAGCATTAGGATCTTTTCTTTCCGTACAGAAAATACCGTAAATCCAGCCGTCTGCGTGTTGCACCAAGCGCATATCATAAACGTTGGTATCAGGTTCTGATGTTTGAGGAATTACGCATGGTTTTTCCCAGAATTTAAAATTGTCAACACCATTTGGACTTTCTGCAATGGCAAAGAATGATTTTCGATCTACACCCTCTACACGAACAGCAAGAATGTATTTTCCATTCCATTTCATTGCGCCTGCATTAAAAGCTGCATTGATGCCAATACGCTCTTGGAGGAATGGATTTGTCTCTTCATTAAAATCAAAACGCCATTCCAGTGGAGCATGGGCTGCTGTCACTACCGGATTAATGTAACGCTCGTAAATTCCGTTTCCTGCCACAGGTTTTGGTCTATTGGTTTGTTCGATCAAAAGTTGGTGCTCTTTCTCGAGTGCATTTTTTCTCTCTTGAAATACTGATGTCGTTTGCATTGTCGTCATAAGGCGTAAGTTCTTATCGGGTATTAATTCGTTAAATTTCTTTTATTTTCGAGGTCTTGTTCAATGGTTTGTAGTTTTTCTTCGGTCAACGGATAGAAAAGTATAAATACTACTGAAACTACAGCCGCTATTGCTGGAAGTAGGCTCAGCATCATGGTGATTCCGTTTTGGGTAACAGCGCTCTGTTCTACATTGGCTTGAAAGCCATAATACCCCAAAAGCCATCCAGTTCCAGCACCACCAATTGTCCATCCTAGTTTCTGTGACATGGAGGATGCAGAGAATACCAATCCGGTTGCTCTTCGGCCTTGTTTCCATTCAGAATAATCGGCACTATCGGCATACATTGACCAAATGAGGGGGAAGATACATCCAGCGCAGATGCTGATCAATACTTGGAAAAGCATTATCAAAAGCACGTCTTCTTTTCCGAAGAAATAGAAAATAACGCTCAATATGGCAGCCATTGCCATCGCTCCAAAAAAGGTTTTCTTTTTTCCAATCCTGTTGGCAATTGGAGTGGCGATGATTACTCCGATGATATTGGCGGCCTGTCCTAAAACCAAATAGATGGAGGTTGGCGTCATGGCAAAATTTTCTCCGAAAAGGTTGAAACTGTAGTTTGCGGCACTGCTCACGTAGTATTTAAAATAATAAACGGCAGCTCCATCACGAATCGAATTGAAGATTAAAGCACCAACTCCGGCACCTAATAAAATCCACCAAGGCTTATTTTTCCAAAGATCTTTAAGATCTTCCTTCAGGTTAGATTCTTCATCTACAATTGGTTTTACTCTTTCATTTGTAAGCCAGAAGCATGCCCAGAAAAAAGCTGTTGTAATGATTCCGAATACAACAATTGTGTAGAACCATCCTTCTTTTGAGTTCAGATTCCCTCCAAAATATAGGACCAAAGGTTCAATTAGCCAAAGCGCCAGTAAGCTTCCGCCAAAGGCAAAAACCATACGGTAGGAAGAAAGTGTGGTTCTTTCTTTTCTATCGGATGACATCACGCCAAGCAAAGAAGCGTAAGGAACGTTGATCAATGAATAAACCATCATCATCAATGAATACGTGATATAGGCATAGATGATTTTTCCTTTTTCGTCAAAATCAGGTGTGTAGAAAGTCAATACGCCAATAACCGCAAAAGGAATGGCAACCCAGAACAGGTAAGGCCTGAATTTTCCCCATTTTGTACGGGTCCTGTCGGCGATGATTCCAACAATCGGATCAAAGCATGAATCCCAAATACGGGTAATTAAGAACATTGTCCCTACAACGGCTGGTGCCAATCCGAATACATCGGTATAGAAAAACATCAGGTACATGCTGAATATTTTCCAGAACATTGAGGAGGCGGCATCTCCCAGTCCGTAGCCTGCTTTTTCTTTCCAGCTGATTTTGTCTTGCATGCGTAAAATTGGTTTTAGGTTTGTTTTGGTTTATTTTTTATACGGTTTCTCTGCTATATCCTTCTCGAAAAGAATCCTATCAAGATTGTAGAAATCTACAAAATCCTTCGAAGTTGCATGACCTTGATAAGGAGCATAATAGTGCATTTTCTGTTCTTTTTCCTGCCAGCCATGGTTTCTCCACAATAGGACATACGAAATCTTGTAATCGCCCATTGCTTTAATCAAAGTATCGGTCCACCATTTTGAGTAGGGAATTTGCTCATAACCTGTTTCGGCGAAAGCCATAATCTTGTTTTGCTCTTTTGCAACCTGATCCATGATACTGAATTGTCTCAGGCAATTTTCAACAAAGGAATTGTTGGTTTGAGGATCATCGTACTGGTATTTATCGAAACTTAAAATATCTGCATAATCACTTCCGGGATAATATTCTAAAAATTCTTCCTTCGATTTGAAATCGGCAGTATTGTATACATAAATTAAATTGTGAACTCCTTTTTCTTGAAAATAATTTAAAGTGAATTTCCAAAGCGTCTTGAATTCTTCAGGTGATGCGTTATTCTTGCACCACCAGAACCAGTTTCCTGTAAGTTCATGATAAGGACGGTAAAGGATTGGAATGGCTTTTCCTTTTTCATCTTTTAAAGTAAGTAAAAAAGTAACTGCTTCGTCCAGCCAAAGTTTGTATTTTTCATGACTCACACCTCCAGGCAGGGCCGAAGCAAGAGACTTTGGAGTTGTATCCCAAGAATTCTTGTCGTTCAGCGGGTTGTCGATGTGCCAGCTGATGGTGTTTATACCGCCTCGCTTGTGGGTTTCCTTTATATATTGGCGCATCTTATCAAAAGGAACACCGTCGATATTTTTAGGCGATTTTTTTTCCAATCCGCCAATATCCCAACCGTAAACTGCAGGATAATCTCCGGCAACATCTTTAACATCGCTTCTGCCGTCCTCGTATTTCCAGTTTACACCATAGGCCAAATCGTCCTGATGCCCGAACATGATTCCCTTGTCGGCTAATTTTATCAAATTCTTGTACAGGACAACAGTTTCGGGAGTAGCTTTCTGATCAGATAATGCCGCGTTGTTTTTAGAAACCTGAGATTTTGAAGAGCAAGAAACACCCATGACGGCATATATACAAAGGAGAAGAATATTTTTTTGCATGTAATTATATTGTTTTTGTAAAGCTAATGTAAAAAATAAATAAAGCTTTTTTGATTGCGATTCTGATAATTGAACAATTAATTTCAATTAAATTTTATCAAAATTTAAATATTTGATGGTTTAAAAAGAATTAATGTTTATTCTCAATATTATTTCTGAGAATTCGATAATTCTACTTTTCAAAGATAATTCGATGCCTTCCGTTGAATTAATATTATTTTATCAATTATATATCATATTATTGCAAACAAAAATACAAGAATGAGCAATCTTAAAAATTTTTACAGAGAAATAGCACCTCTATCTTCTGGAGACAGTTTTTTGGTTTTTGATAGGGTCAAAGATAATTTTGATTTTCCGGTTCATTATCATCCTGAATTTGAAATCAATTTTATTTTGAATGGAAAAGGGGTAAAAAGGGTAGTGGGTGATAATATTGAAGAGATTGATGACATAGAATTAGTTCTTGTTGGGCCAAATTTGTATCATGGTTGGGAACTGAACAAGTGCACCAGCAAACAGATTCACGAGATTACAATCCAATTTCATAACGATCTTTTTCATGAGTCTTTATTGTCGAGAAGAATTATGACTCCAATAAAAGACATGTTCAATCGATCTATACACGGTATACTATTTTCTAAAAAAATTGCACAAGAATTGACCCCGAGGCTTGTGAAGATTTCCAAATTGGATGGTATGGATTATTTTCTGGAAATTATTTCCATACTTTATGATTTAGCCAACTCCAGAAATCAGCGATTGCTCTCTACTTTTACTGTAGATTATGACACATTTGACGATTATGACAAGATGAAACTGGTTTATGAGTATGTCCAGAAGAACTTTTCTGAAAAAATAACATTAGAGGATGTGTCAAATATTGCCAGTATGAGCATCATATCTTTCAATAGATTTATAAAAAAGCGAACAGGTAAAACTTTTGTAAATTATCTAAATGATATCAGGATAGGGTATGCGGCTCGATGGCTGGTGGAGAAAGATTTGAGTATTTCTGAAATTGCTTTTAAGTCTGGATTCAACAATATAGCCAATTTCAATCGCAATTTCAAGACAATAAAAAAATGTACCCCAAGCGAATACAGGGAAGATTTTTCTGGTTTGAAAAGAATCCTATAGATGTAATCCTTTGTTTTGATTTTTAGCAAAAGAACCTCCGAAAACGTTTTAATTACTCAGTATTTTGAATTATATAATTTATATTATCGTAATTTTTATCTATATATTTTAAAGATAACTTAATTATGGTGAGGTTTAATTATGTAATTCAGATACGCAAACGTTATAAAGTAAAAATATTATCATTAAATGATATAATACTATTAATTTGATGTTAAGCAGTGTTATAGATTTGTTAAATATAAATCGGAGCAAACTCAAACTTCAAAAAAACTACTGATTTATATTTAAAAGAATTAACTAACTTTTATTTAACTAACCTTATTATGAAAAAATTATTGTTTCATGTACTTCATTGGAAAGTCGGGCAATCGGCTGTTCCTTTGATGTTTTTTTTATTACTGTGTAGTAATACTATTTTTGCTCAAACAAGGGTAGAGGGTGTTGTTTCGGATCAAAATGGTCTGACACTTCCCGGTGTTACCATTTCGGTTGTTGGGGGGCAAAATGTTGTAACTACTGATCTTGATGGGCAGTACAGCATCGATGCTCCATCTAACGGTACACTTTCGTTTACTTTTATTGGTTTTGCTTCGCAAAATTTGGCTATTAATGGAAAGACTAAGCTAAATGTGGTGATGAAGGAAAATGTTGAAGATTTGAATGAAGTAGTCGTTATTGGATATGGAACTCAAAAGAAAGGTGATATTAACGGTGCTGTTTCTTCGGTTAAAGCCAAAGATATTGAGAATTTAAAGCAGGTTAATATCGACCAAATGCTGCAAGGAAAGGCCGCAGGGGTTTCTGTAACCAATAATTCTGGGCAACCAGGTGGTGCCGCTTCTATCAGAGTTCGAGGAACCACTTCTATTTCAGGGACTAATGAACCGTTATATATTATTGATGGACTGCCAATTTCTGGTGATGCTACGAGTATTGCTACCAGCGGAAGACCAATTTCAGGGAATGACTTTTCAACAAGCGGTGGTGCTGGTAACAATGCGGTAAACCCATTATCAATGATCAATCCAAATGATGTTGAATCGATTGATATTTTGAAAGATGCCTCGGCAACAGCAATTTATGGTTCTCGAGGAGCGAATGGAGTAATTATTATTACTACAAAATCGGGGAAAAAAGGAACTGGAAAAATTAGTTATGAAGGATTTACTTCTGTGCAATCTATTGCAAATAAGTTAGAAGTAATGAATTTGCAACAATATGCTCAATCTAAAAATGAGCTTGCGGCACTTTATGGAGCAGAACCACGCCCGGAGTTTGCACATCCAGAACTATTGGGTAATGGTACTAATTGGCAAGACGAAGTGTATAGAACAGCTATTGCAAAAAGCCACCAAATCTCTTTTTCAGGAGGTAAAGATGCGACTAGCTATTATGTTTCTGGAGGATTTTTAGATCAGGAAGGAACATTGTTAGGATCTGGTTATAAGAGGTATACAATGAGAGTAAATCTTGATACAAAAGTTAAAGATTGGTTGAAAGTTGGTACCAATATGGGTACTGGTATAACAAATGAAACACTTACTATCAATCAAAGTTATACGGGTTTAATTAGCAATACTTTATTGCAATCTCCAGATATTCCTGTAAGAAACGTTGATGGGTCATTTGCAGGACCTAATGATACTTCTCAAAATGTTACCTACTTTAATCCTGTAGCAGAAGCATTATCAAAGGATAACAAATTAGTACGCAAAAACTTTTACGGGAATGTTTTTGCAGAAGCTTCGCTATTTGAAGGATTAAAATATAGAATGGAACTTGGAGCTAATACAGAGTTTTCAGAGCATACACAATTTACTCCAACTTATAAATGGGGTGTTCAAGAAAATATCATTTCTCTTTTGAACGAAAGAAGACAAAATTGGTATTCTACAAACATAAAAAACTTGCTTACTTATGATAAAACTATCGGTAAACATCATTTTACCGTATTAGCTGGACAAGAAGCAAATGATAGTCATTGGGAAGGTGTTATTGCAACAGGTAGTAATTTCCAAACCAATACCATTTATGGTTTGAATTTAGCAGATCCAGATAAGTATGTTGTGGATAGTTACAAGGGAAGTCAAGCACTTTTCTCCGTTTTTGGTCGTTTGATTTATGATTTTGATAATAGATATAGTTTTACAGCTTCATATCGTGGAGATCAATCGTCTAAGTTTGATCAAGTTTCTGATAAACAATGGGGTTACTTCCCATCTGTAGCCGTTTCTTGGAAATTGTCTAGCGAGAAATTTATGGAAAATACGCGCAAATATATTGACAATATTAAATTTAGAGTAGGGTATGGAGAAACAGGAAATCAACAAATTCCTAACAATAAATATACAGCAATGCTGAACCAACAAAATTCAGGATTGGGTACAGGATTCTTAGTTTCCAATATTCCAAATCCAAATCTTACTTGGGAATCAATGCAACAAACCAATTTAGGGTTAGATTTTACATTACTTGATTCAAGACTAAGTGCAAGCTTTGACTTTTACAACAAAACATCAAAAGATTTCTTATTCCTAGTGCCATTGCCTCTTTATTTAACAGGAGGAGGATATCAATATGGAGGTATAGATGCACCATGGTCCAACTTAGGGGAAATGGAAAACAAAGGGGTTGATGTTACCTTAACTTACAATACAAAAGGAAGCAAAGATTTTTCTTGGAGCTCTACCTTAGTTGTTTCGCATTATAAAAATAAATTATTATCCATTCAAGACGGACTTCCATTGGTACAGTCTGTAAATGCAAACGGATATCAATCTGTTGACGTAACAAATACCTTAGTTGGAAGCCCAATAGGAATGTTTTACGGATACATAACAGAAGGTATTTTTAATGATTTGGAAACATTAAATGCAGCTCCATTACAATTTGAACAAACAGTGGGAACTGCTCCAGGTCAAACTTACTTAGGAGATTATAAATACAAAGATGTTAATGGTGATGGTGTAGTGAATCAAGATGATAAAACATTTATTGGTAATCCTCACCCAGATTTCACTTTTGGTTTTACAAATAATTTTAGATACAAAAACTTCGACTTATCCGTATTCCTTCAAGGTTCGTATGGTAATGATGTAATGAACTTAACAAGAAGAAGTGGTACATCTAATGCTTCATTATTTCAAAATCAATTAGTTGAAGCAATGAATTATTGGACTCCAGATAACACAAACACTGATATACCAAGACCAATAGGTGCCGATAATAATACCAATTTAGTTATTTCTGACCGATATGTAGAGGACGGTTCTTATTTGAGAATTCAAAACTTGACATTAGGATACAATCTTCCAGCAGATTTGATTTCTAAAATTAAAATGTCAAGAGTTAGGGTTTATGGAAGTGTACAAAACTTATATACATTCACAAACTATTCTGGATATGATCCTGAAATTGGTTCTTTCAATCAAAGTCCGCTTTTATCAGGTATTGACAATGGAAGGTATCCTTCGCCAAGAACATTTGCTTTTGGAGTTAACTTAGAATTTTAAAAAAAAAAATACAATGAAAAGATTTTCAAGCTTATATAAATTTTTGAGTATAGCAACATTAGTTTTTGCTTTTAGCTCATGCGATGATGATTTTACAAATCGTCCACCAGAAGATGGAGTTAGTTTAGATGCCTATTATTCAACAACAGCTCAGGTAGAATCTGCAACAAACGGATTATACAGTAGAACTTGGTTTCAATTCGGAAATAAATTTTTCTGGGCAGTATCAGAAGTAGGTTCCGGAAACATGTACACTGGGTCTTCAGATGTTAGCGCAATGCGAAATTTTTCATTAAACGGAAGCGATAATGAATTAATCAGCGGTTGGAGCTCGCTTTGGGCCAATGTCGCACAGGCCAATGCAATCATTAACTTTCTTGAAGCAAGAGTTGATCCTTCTGTTGATCGAGCAGTATTAAATAATGTAATCGGGGAAGCTTATTTTATGAGAGCAACTGCCTATTTCTATTTAGTTAGGCTTTGGGGGCCAGTTCCGATCATCGAAAATAATTTGGACCATGTAGGAAAGCCAGCCATCAATACCAATAATATTGAAGACATCTATACCTTAATTGAAATGGACTATAAAGAAGCAATCGATAGATTGAATTCTAAAACAAGAACATCAAACTACATGTTAAATGGTAGGGTTTCCAAAGGTTCAGCCATGTCAATGTTAGCAAAAGTATATTTGTATAAAAAGGATTATGTAAACGCACGACTAATGGCCGAAGAAGTAATCAATAGCGGTGAATTCAAATTATTAGGTGGTGCTGAATTACCGAGTAAATCTTTCGGAGATTTATTCACCTATGCGCATAATAATAACGAAGAATCAATTTTTGCAATTCAATGGAAAGGTGATGGGAATTATGGTTCTGCTAACAATTCAAATACACAATTTGGTATCAGTACAGCCGATGTTTCTACTTCAAATGTTACTTATGGAGGAGTTTTTGCTCCAGCACAGGAAATTAAAACACTATACAGTGCAAGCGATAAAAGAAGAAAAGAAACCATTATGCTTCCAGGGGATGAATATCCAAATGTGAAAATAAAATCGGGAGCAACATTAGTAGTTCCATCCGAAGATCAAATTGGCGGACAAGGCGCAGGAGCAGCTATAAAAAAATATTGTATAGGCGTTGTTAATGGTAGCACTACAGGACCAGCAGACGAATGGGGCATGATGGATAACAATACCTATATAATGAGATATGCAGAGTTGCTTTTAATTCATGCAGAGGCAGTTTTAGCAGGTGGTTCTAGCACATCAGACGCTGGCGCTTTATCTTCAATAAACGCAGTAAGAAATAGAGCTGGTTTAGAAAATTTAACAGCCATAACCTTTGATGATATTTTCTTAGAAAGAAGAAAAGAATTATGTTTTGAAGGTGACTTTTGGTTTGAACTTGGAAGAATGCCAAGAGCTCAAGCAATCGCTATAATGGCAGCACAAAATAGAGGTAATAAAGATTTTGCAGAATATTATACACCAGAAGAAAAAGACTTCTTCTTGCCTTATCCAGATATAGATGTAGCTAGAAATCCGCTTCTATTGCAACCACCGGTTCCTTATATATTTAATTAATTTTAAAAAATAAAGTATGAAAAATTTAAAAAAAATTAGCATCGGTAGCTTACTGATAATAGTGCTATCTTTTTTCTCACTCTCATCATGCAGTGAAGACGACAGTAGTACATCAGGAGTACCAGTTATTACAAGCGTTACAGCTACAGTAGATGAAGATGGAAATCCATCTGATTTAGAACCTATAACAATGGGGTATGCAGATAACATGTATATCATTAGAGGTTCGGGACTAGCAACTGTACAGAAGATTTATTTCAATGAAAAAGACACTTATTTCAATCCAACACTTGTTACGGATACTGAAATATTCGTAGTAATCGATAGAGATACTCCGTATGCGGATGCTACAGACCAATTGAAAGTAGTAACACAAAAAGGAACCGCTGTTTTCGATTTCATCGTTGCACCCCCTGCACCAGGTTTCCATAGTTTTAATCCAATAAATGCTACTGATGGGCAAGAGATTACAATTTATGGTTCATTTTTCTTGGATCCGATTGTAAAAGTAGGCGATGTAGAAGCGGTAGTTGTTTCCAGTACTTTAACACAAATTAAAGCAATTCTACCAGCAGGTTCTCAATTGAAAAAAGTTTCTGTAACCACAATTTCTGGAACGGCAATCTATAATACAGCAGTAGGAACAGCCATTTTTGATGATGCCTTCTATGCTCCTTGGGGGATACCAGCTTGGAATAATCATGAATTTATTACTGACGGAACTAAATCCAACCAAGGATTAGTTTTCATCAAGAAAGCAATGGATGGATGGGGTAATATTCAAGGAGATTGGGCTTGGAACGACCAGCTTTCAAGCTACACAGGAATTAAATTTGCAATTAAATCTGATGCGCCTGGCAAATTGAAACTTGTATTCAATGGAGCGTGGGACGGAGAAGGAGTTGCTGAAAGAATTTTCGAAACCACAACAGGATGGAAAGAGTTTACATTCACATGGGCTCAGTTGGGTAATCCAGCCGCATTGCAAAATATTTCATTCCAAGAATTTTCAGGAAATGCCAATGTTTATTACATAGACAATATTACCTATACAGTAGATTAATTTGAGTTAGTAGTTAGAAGAGGCTGTATCTTTTTAGAGCAGCCTCTTTTTTATTTAAATTTTTAAAGTATGAAAAAAATTATTTGCACCTTTTTTGCCCTTGCACTATCAAGTGCAGCAATTGCCCAAGGAAACACACATCAATTAGAAACAGGAAAATTCAAAGGTTTGGCCAATACTCCTCCTATGGGATGGAACAGCTGGAACACCTTCGAAACCCATATCGATGAGAAATTAGTGAAAGAAACTGCCGATATCATGGTCACTTCAGGAATGGCAGCCGCAGGATACAACTACATTGTTTTGGACGATGGCTGGATGACCCGCGAACGCGACAAGGACGGAAACCTGGTTCCAGATCCTCAAAAATTCCCGAGCGGAATGAAAGCCCTTGTTGAGTATGTACATTCAAAAGGATTGAAATTCGGATTATACAATTGTGCAGGAACCAAAACCTGTGCAGGATATCCAGGAACCCGAGGCTATGAATATCAGGACGCACGTTTCTATGCAAGCTTGAACATCGATTTCCTTAAATACGATTGGTGCAACACAGCCGGTATAACGGCCAAGGAAGCCTATGCTACCATGAGCAATGCCTTGAAAACGGCTGGAAAGCCAATTGTTTTCAGCCTTTGCGAATGGGGCGATAACCAGCCGTGGGAGTGGGGAGAGCCAATTGGAAATCTTTGGAGGGTTTCGGGTGACATCTATCCTTGCTTTGATTGCGAGCACAAGCATCCAGAAAATTGGTCTTCCTGGGGCGTGATGAAAATAGTAGAAATGCGCAAGGATATTCGCAAATATTCCGGACCCGACCATTGGAATGATTTCGATATGCTCGAAGTAGGAAACGGAATGACCTTTGCCGAAGACAAATCGCATTTTACAATGTGGTCCATGCTTGCCTCGCCGCTTATCGCCGGAAACGATTTCCGTAAAATGTCAAAAGAAACGCTAAGCATCCTAACAAATAAGGAACTAATTGCCGTTAATCAAGACAAATTAGGAATCCAAGCATTCAGATATGCTGCCGAAGACGGAATCGAAGTTTGGGTAAAACCCTTATCTGATGGAAATTGGGCAATCACTTTCTTAAACAGAAACGACACTACCAAAAAAATCAATTTCGACTGGAGCAAACACATCATCAAGGACATCGATTTCAATTTCGAAGCCAATTTCAAACAGCAAACCTTCAAGCTTAAAGATCTGTGGAAAAATAAAGAAGCAGGTAATACAAAAAAGGCTTTTGCATCAGAAATAGGTCCGCACGACGTAGTAGTACTAAAGCTTTCCAAATAGTAGGAGCGAACTCGTTTGGGCTTTTTTCAATCCCTATTCCCGCTGGTGCAACTCGCTTTGTCTCGTTTTGAGAACGAGACAAGAGCTCAGACAATTGCACCATCGGGGCTAGAAGGAAACTTTTCGAATTTTGGAAACTTTTATCATTTACACTAGAAATAATCAACAAAGCAATACCCAATGCAAATTAGAATCACCTTAATAGCCTTCTTCTTTACAATAACATCAAGTGCACAATTCGTAAAAAAACACGGACAGTTAAAAGTACAGGGAACACAATTGGTCAATCAAAATGGCGAAACAATCTCCCTGCGCGGAGTAAGCTTAGGATGGCACAATTGGTGGCCGCAATTCTACAACAAGCAAACGGTGAAATGGCTTCACAACGATTGGAATGTCAATGTTCTCCGAGCGGCAATGGGAGTTGATGCCGACGATAATTGTTATTTGAAAAGCCCTAAAGCTTCACAGGCAAAGCTGGAAGCAGTTGTAAATGCGGCCATCAAGGAAGATATTTATGTTATCATCGATTGGCACAGCCACAACATTCATCTGGAGGAGGCAAAGCTTTTTTTCGATGAGATGTCAAAGAAGTACGGAAAATACCCAAACGTTATTTATGAAATTTTCAACGAGCCAGAAAGGCAATCCTGGGAAGAAGTAAAAGCCTATTCCGAACAAGTAATTGCAGTAATCAGAAAAAATGACCCGGATAATATTATATTAGTTGGTTCTCCAAGTTGGGATCAGGATGTCCATTTGCCGGCTAAAGATCCAATAAAGGGGTATGAAAACCTTATGTACACCATGCATTTTTATGCCGCAACACACGAAAAATGGCTACGCGACAGGGTAGATCAAGCAATGGCAGATGGTCTTCCCATCTTCATCTCAGAATCAGCAGGAACAGAAGCTACCGGCGATGGAAAGTTAGATTTCAATGCATGGCAGGAATATATCGATTGGATGGAATCTAAAAAATTAAGTTGGATAACATGGTCGGTTTCCAGCAAGGATGAAAGCTGTTCGTTTCTACTGCCATCGGCTTCTTCTAAAGGTAATTGGAAGGAAAAAGATTTAAGGGCATCTGGAAAAAAAACAAGGGAATATTTGAGGAAGCTCAATAAGAAGTAGAGCTACTGAATGTATTTCATAATTAAAGGAAAAAGGTTTTTTTATATTTTAAATCCTATATAATCCTAGTTTTGCTTTTCAAAACTGTCGGAATCAATTACTAGATTTTTAATCCAAATATTTAGGTTTTCTGAAGATTCAAGTTTTAATTTTTTACGCAACCTGTTTTTTCTATTCTGAATTGTCCTGAACGATTTGAAGGTGCAATCGGCAATTTCTTTGGCTTGAAATCCCAAGTAGATATAAGCGGAAAGTGTCAATTCGGCTAATTGTAAATCAGGACTAATTGAAAGCAATTTTTTTTGAAACTCAGGGTAAACCTCTTGAAAGCGCGTATAAAAACTTGGGTGATTCAGTTTTGCCAATGTGATTAATTCTTCAAAAGAGTCATTAATCTTTGTTTTTAGATAGTTTGCTTCATGCTCTTTTTCAACTATTATTTTTGCACTTAATAGGGTCTTTCTTTGAGCTATTCGGTATTTTTTGTAAAAGATGTAGATAATCAATATTGTGAATGAGATTATTATAATTGCAACCCAATTTAGCTTGGTGTTATTAGAATTATGTTTCTGCTCATTCTCTTTTAGCAGTACATTCATAACATAATCAACATTCTTATCTTTCTTGCTGTTTACGCTATCAGTAATATGTGTGTATTTTTTTAAATAAGATGTTTCCTTATCATATTGTTTTAATTCTCCATACAGCTCCGAAATACTTTTATAAACAATTAAATAGTTAGGATGAACAACATTATGTTCCTTCATATTTTTAATGGTTTTTAGATAGTACTCTAAGGCTTTATGTTTTTCCCCTTTTGCCAAGTAAAAATCTGCAAATGCACAATATTGGATGTATAACAGCGGATCCTTGTATTTTTTTTTCAAAGCAAATCCTTTGTTGAAATAATAAAGTGCGGAGTCCAACTTCTTTATTTCCATAAAGGTATAGCCCCTAGCGTCAAGGAGTTCGGACAATTTAAAGACAGCTAATTCCTCGGGAATCTTCTCAAGTATTTTTTTTTCTTTTTCTTGATATCGAAAACAGGAATCAATTTTTCCAATATCAAAATAATATGCCCCAATATTAGTGTAAGCTCTTGCTTGGATCATAAGGCCGTTTGTTGTAGAAACATTTTTCAGCAATTCAATTATACTGTTATTTTCTATAAGGGCTTGAGAATCCAATCCTAATGCACGGTAATTAAAAGCTTTGATTTCCTTTAGCTCCGCTAAAAGTATTTTATCTTTTTTGGCATATCCTAGCGCTTCCATTTTTTTTACATACAGTGTGCTTTCTTTCTGCATGTGAAGGGTGGAAAGGACACGCGCCATGAGGAAAAAGCTTTTGTACTGTCTTTTAGAATCAGATGTTTTGAGAGCCAAATTACTTGCATCTTTAGCATACTGCAAACATTTAGCATCATCAAAATTTTTATACGCGAGTTCAGATTTATTAAGTAGAATATCAATATCGCTCCCCTTAGGATTTTCATCTTGTGTAAAAGAATAAAGGGATAATAGCAAAATTGCTATAATGTAATTATTTAAAAACATCATAATTATCTATTTAATATCTTGTTTGTTGAAAGATTTACTGAGTATAATTCTTTCAAAATACTAATTAAAAATCAATTTGTCAGATTTAAAGTTCATGTTTTTTAATGAAAAGAGACACAGTGATAAAAATCTAACGGAATCATAAATCAATGTTTTTTTTATCAAAAGTACTCAATTTAATGTAAAAAAATGCACTCTTAAAAATGTTTTGCTAATCTTTTATGTTCCAATATGTAAGTTTTACCTACTCAATTGCTACTCATTTGTTAAAATTTTAAGCTCGATATTCGTATTTAATGTCTTGATAATTAGTGTTTTGTATTTTTTTTAAATGTGAGTATCTGTTAAGTAGGTGTTTTTTTTTGTAAAAACACTTCTTGCCATTTATTTGTAGAACAATTTCTAATCAAAATATGTGGATAATTTTAATCCAACATATATTGCCTGAAATGTTAAAACAAATGCTTGAAATAATACCCCTATCTCAAACATAACTTAATATAATTTTTTGGAGGTTTAAAAAATTATTTGAATTGATCTGAATCAAAATGTATTGTATTGTTTTGATTATGATTGGTTTTTTATGATGGAATTAAATCGAATAAAGCTGTTTAAAAAGAATATTAAATCAAGATTGAATATGAAAAATAAATTCCTTCCGCTATTGTTTGTTTTAGGAGCTTATGGAGCTTATGGGCAAGTTGGTATTGGAACCACTATGCCAAATCCTTCTTCACAGTTGGAAGTTGTTGCTTCTGATAGAGGGGTCCTTATTCCAAGACTCCCACTAACGAGTACAACAGATGCTACCACAATAACTAACGGGAATGTAAATAGCCTGTTAGTGTTTAATACCGCTACTGTAGCAGATATACGACCTGGTTATTACTATTGGCTTGACAATAGATGGAATAGGATTGTTGTTTCTTCTGATTTAGCGCCTTCTCAGGCAAACGTTGTCTATAATCCTGTAACAAATCAGTTTACCTATATTGACAACTCAGGAAATATTCAGAACATAAATTTTGAACAAATAGTTCAAGCGAATGAAACTATTACTACATTGACTGACAATGGTAATGGAACATTCACATATACTAATGAAGCTGGAGTTCCTGTAACCATTAATTTAGCGCAAGGAGCACAAGGGCCAGCGGGACCACAAGGGCCTTCTGGTGCAAATGGTACATCACTTACAAGCAGTACAGGTGCTCCAACAGGAGGAAGTAATGGAGATACTCATGTTAACACTCTTACTGGAGATGTATATACAAATATCAATGGAGTTTGGACAGTAACTGGAAACATTAAGGGTGCCGATGGAGCACAAGGTGCACCTGGTGTCAATGGAACTAACGGTACGTCCCTTACCAGTGGTGGAACCAATCCGGTTGACGGAACGGGAACCAACGGCGATACCTATATCAATACGCTTACAGGTGAGACGTTCATCTACAATGGCACCACCTGGGTTTCCACAGGGAATATCAAGGGGGCGGACGGAACCAATGGAACAAATGGTACTTCCCTTACCAGTGGTGGAACCAATCCGGTTGACGGAACGGGAACCAATGGGGATACCTATATAAATACACTTACGGGTGATACGTTTATCTACAATGGTACAACGTGGGTTGTCACAGGAAACATAAAGGGTGCCGATGGAGCGCAAGGTGTGCCTGGTACCAATGGAGCCAACGGTACTTCAGTGACCAGCGGTGGCACCGATCCTGTTGACGGCACGGGCAACAATGGAGACACCTACATCAATACGGTTACGGGCGAGACGTTTGTCTACAACGGCACCACCTGGGTTTCCACAGGAAACATCAAGGGTGCTGACGGAGTTGCAGGTCCGGCAGGAGCGCCTGGAGCGGCCGGGGCGGACGGAAGATCGCTGGTAAGCGGTGGCACCGATCCTGTCGATGGCACGGGAACCAATGGGGACACCTATATCAATACGGTTACGGGCGAGACGTTCGTATACAACGGCACCACGTGGGTTTCCACAGGAAACATCAAGGGTGCTGACGGAGTTGCAGGTCCGGCGGGAGCGCCTGGCGCGGCCGGGGCGGACGGAAGATCGCTGGTAAGCGGTGGCACCGATCCTGTAGACGGGACTGGCAACAATGGGGACACCTATATCAATACGGTTACGGGCGAGACGTTTGTCTACAACGGCACCACGTGGGTTTCCACAGGAAACATCAAGGGTGCTGACGGGGTTGCAGGACCGGCGGGAGCGCCTGGCGCGGCAGGGGCGGACGGAAGATCGCTGGTAAGCGGTGGCACCGATCCTGTCGATGGCACGGGAACCAATGGGGACACCTATATCAATACGGTTACGGGCGAGACGTTCGTATACAACGGCACCACGTGGGTTTCCACAGGAAACATCAAGGGTGCTGACGGAGTTGCAGGTCCGGCGGGAGCGCCTGGAACGGCCGGGGCGGACGGAAGATCGCTGGTAAGCGGTGGCACCGATCCTGTAGACGGGACTGGCAACAATGGGGACACCTATATCAATACGGTTACGGGCGAGACGTTTGTCTACAACGGCACCACGTGGGTTTCCACAGGAAACATCAAGGGTGCTGACGGAGTTGCAGGTCCGGCGGGAGCAGCAGGAAACGGTATTGCGACTACTGTTGACAACGGTGACGGTACCTTTACGATCACTTATACGGACGGCAGTACCTTCACGACCTCGGACCTTACTGGTCCGGCAGGTGTGGCAGGAGCAGCAGGTCCGGCGGGAGCAGCAGGAAACGGTATTGCGACTACTGTTGACAACGGTGACGGTACCTTTACGATCACTTATACGGACGGCAGTACCTTCACGACCTC
>NZ_JBMGQS010000041.1:0-21422 GCF_049060005.1 Flavobacterium sp. PLA-1-15
GTTTGATAGTTGCGTTTGGCTGTTTGATAGTTGCGATTGGTTGTTTGATAGTTGCGTTTGGCTGTTTGATAGTTGCGTTTGAAAGCTATTGTACTAAAGAGCATACTATCATGCTTATGATATTTACAAGACTTCGTCTAACAAAAAAAATAAGAAGAAACGCTACTACTCCACCTATTTAGTGGCTTTTTAAAATATGAAATCAATCCTCGTCATTATGTTGAGATGGTTCCCTTTTCTTAAAATCGTTGTTGAGTTTGTGCTCCAGCTTCTTTTTTTCCTTTAGATTTTGCCTAACGGTATAGACAACTAGTGCTAAGACAAAAACGGCCAAAATTGCTATGAGGTACCAGTTGATTTCCATTTTTTTATTTAAAGGTATAAATATAATCCCGTGTAGATAGCGTGTGTGTAATTATTAAAATATTATTATATCGATCTTTTCAACGTTTTAAATGATAAGTATCCTAATTTCAAATCTTGTTAACTACTTGTTAATGCTAAAATCATAGCTTATTTTTGAGTAATATTACATTTTGATTTAAATTATTATCTTGAAATTCAACCGACTCAATACCATCATCCTTCTTGGTCTGGTTGCCATCATCGGCATCCTGATTGCTCAATTGCTTTGGACAAAGAAGGCTTTTACGCTGGAGGAAAAGAAATTCAGCCAGACGGCCCATATTGCTTTATTGGAAGTGGTAAAGAATCTCTATCAGGGAACGAGCCACGAACTACCTTCTAAAAATCCGATTGAAAAGATTTCAAACGACTACTATATTGTTAATGTCGAGAATGATTTCGATCCGGAGATACTGGAGTTCTACCTTACTTCTGAATTTGAGAAGAGAGGCATCACGACCGACTTTGAGTATGCCATGTACAATTGCCAGAGTGACGAGATGGTGTATGGGAACTTTGTTTCGCTTTCTGATAAATCCAAGCCTAAGGCAAAGGTGTACTTCCCGAAGCACAAGAATCTTGTGTATTATTTTGCCGTTCGCTTTCCTAAGGAAACCAGCTATGTCCTGAGTTCGTTGCAATTCTGGTTTGTGCTTTCGTTTGCCCTGATTGTGATTCTGGTGATTTATGTGTATTCGATATTTACAATACTGCAACAAAAGAAATATTCCGAACTGCAACGGGATTTCATCAATAATATGACGCACGAGTTCAAGACACCGCTGTCGTCGATATTGATTGCGTCGAACTACCTCAACCGTCAGGAAAAAATAAAATCCGACGATAAGCTGGAGAAATATACCGAGATCATCATCAACCAAAGCAACAAACTGAACCATCATATTGAGAAAATCCTGAACATTGCCAAGTCGGACAACTCTCCTTTGGATTTGCATTTAAAGGAATTATCGGTGGTGTCCATCATTGAGAATGTAGTCGAGAACATCCGCCTGAAATATGAAAATGCCACCGTGCACATCCATACTTTAAAGGATTATGGCATCAAGGCCGATGAGTTTCATTTTACGAATATCATCTACAATTTGATTGACAACTCCATTAAATACTGTGAGAACAAACCAGAAATTCACGTTGCGCTTTCGGATGAAAACAAAACCCTCAAAATCGAGTTCAGCGACAACGGAATTGGAATTGCAAAGAAGAACCTTTCGTTTATATTTGATAAATTCTATAGAATCCCGAGCAAGAAGAGCAATGAAGTGAATGGTTTTGGACTTGGATTGTATTATGTGAAGAAAATTTGCATCTTGCACCATTGGAAGATAAATGCTAGAAGCAATCCCGAAAACGGAATTACCATAACCCTTTTAATACCACAGAAACAATGAGTTCCTATAAGATCCTCTATGCCGAAGATGATGAAACCCTTGCTTTCCTGACCAAAGACAATTTGGAACAGTATGGCTATGAAGTGGTGCATTGCACGGACGGGGATTTGTGCATGGAAGCCTTTAAAACTGAAAGCTTCGACATCTGCATATTAGACATCATGCTTCCTAAAAAGGACGGTTTTGAGATTGCATCAGATATTCGGAAGATCAATAATGATGTTCCTATTATTTTCCTTTCGGCAAAAACCTTGAAAGAAGACCGCATCAAGGGATTGAGGCTTGGTGCTGATGATTATCTGGTGAAGCCTTTCAGCATTGAAGAATTGGCACTGAAGATTGAAATTTTCCTGAAGCGATCGCAAAAAAATGAAATTGCCGAAAAGGTTTCCTACACCGTCGGACGGTACAAATTTGACACCAGCAACTATGTCCTCACTTTTGAAGAACAAAAAATCAATCTTACGCAAAGAGAATCAGAACTGCTGAAGTTATTTCTGGACAACAAGAACAAAGTCCTGAAAAGGCAGCAAATCCTTACCTCACTTTGGGGAGAGGATGATTACTTTATGGGCAGAAGTTTGGATGTTTTTATTTCCCGCTTGCGCAAAATACTCGCTACCGAAAGCCATATCTCAATTGAAAACCTGCACGGTATTGGATTTAAGTTTAACATAGAGGAATAAAGGCACCGTTTTTGTTTCCGAATTATAAACCTTAAATTTGACACTCTTTAAATAAATGATTATGAATATCAAAATTGCATCCTTTATTCTACTTCTTACTTTGTTTCTTTCCAATGAAGCGAACGCACAATATAGAAATAACAGAAATGGTCTGGACCGTTCCATGATGTCGGGACAAGGAAATCCTAGTCCGAAGAAGAAAAAACCAGTCGATCAGGTGCAAGTAACTACTGAACGATTGACGACTGATTTAGAATTAGACGGATTTCAATCGGCGATTGTGAGGACGGTTGTTGAAGATTACAAGAATAGCTCTACTGCCATTATGGAAGAACAGGTTTCGAATGAAATAAAATATGAGAAGCTGACAGCGGCCAATATGAAAATGGAAACCCAGATTATGGAAATCCTAAACGAGAAGCAAAAAGTGAAATTTGCAGAACTGAAGGAAAAATCACTAAACAAGGACAGCAAAAAAGATAAAAAGAAGAAAAAAAATAAAAAAGATGAGGAGGAAACTACTGAAACTATTGCAGAATAATCTACAATACCAGCAGTCCGAAATCTCTTAATGTATGGATTGGTTTTGAATACCAGAACAATTCAAAATCTTCCAGCTCCGTTTCAAAGTCGGTTTTTAGCTCGTTAAAACTAAAGGTTTTTGAGTTGGAAACCGATATTTTTTTGAGCATTTCTACAAGCCACTCGCCTTCGTTTTTATTGACTTGTATATTGAAGCTTTCTTTTTTATCATGAAAAGTCAAAGCCATCATCTCCCATGAATTTCCTTTTTTTGATTTTGTATAATACTCCACAGCAGGCTTCCCTCCTAGCCAGACGATCTTGGCGGTAGGTTTTATCTTAAAATCTTCTTCGGCATGAAGCGCATCGTAGATGAAATCTTCTGGAATTTTGGTCTTTGGGATTTTAAATTCGAACCAATCCTGCAAGGGATAGTCGAAACAGATGCCGTGCATGAAATTAAACAGTGATTTCTTTAATCCGAAACTGAATTTATCGTGGTTGATTCCTGTTGAATCGGTATAATTGATGTCGTTGTTGGCGAAACTTCCTATGCCTTCGGTTTCCTTGAGGACACCAAACTTTTCGGGATACATCCCTACCGGACTATGTGCTGTCATGGCGAACTGGTGCCAGAAACCGGATTGCAAGATTCCTGCTTCGAACAATTGACGCACCATTTCGAGACTGTCCACCGTTTCCTGAATGGTTTGTGTTGGATAGCCGTACATCAAATAGGCATGTACCATAATGCCTGATTCGGTGAAGTTGCGGGTGACTTTTGCGACTTGCTCAACAGTTACTCCTTTGTCGATTAATTTTAATAGACGATCGGAGGCTACTTCTAATCCGCCGGAAACGGCGATGCAACCGGAGGCTTTTAGGAGAATGCATAAATCCTTTGAGAAACTTTTCTCGAAGCGGATGTTGGTCCACCAGGTTACGGTTAGTTTTCTTCTTAGTATTTCCAACGCCAAGGCACGCATCAAGGCTGGCGGTGCGGCTTCGTCGACGAAATGGAAACCGTTCTGGCCTGTTTGCTGTATTAGTTCTTCCATGCGGTCGCAAAGAAGATTGGCGGCAACGGGTTCGTAGATTTTGATGTAATCGAGGGAGATGTCGCAGAAGGTGCATTTTCCCCAATAGCAACCGTGGGCCATGGTGAGTTTGTTCCAACGGCCGTCGCTCCACATGCGGTGCATTGGGTTTACGATTTCGATTACGGAAATGTATTTGTCCAAAGGCAAATCGGAGTAATCGGGGGTTCCTACTTCTGACTGCTTGTAATCGCGGCAGGTGGAGTTATTTAGATATTTTACTTGATTGTCTATCAGCGTAAAGGTTCTTTTTAAATCGAGGATGTCGCGTTTTCCTTCGAGGTGTTCGATTAGGTTTTCGATGGGCATTTCACCATCGTCAAGGGTGATAAAATCGAAGAATTCGAAGACTCTTTTATCGGAAAGGGAACGTAATTCTGTATTCGGGAAACCGCCGCCCATCGAGACTTTGATGTGTGGAAAATGTTTCTTTACGAACTGGGCCGATCGGAATGCTGCGTATAAATTCCCTGGAAAGGGAACTGAAATGAGGAAGAGCGTTGGATTTATGGCGTTGATTCTTTCTTCTAATAATTTTACTAGGATCTTGTCTGTATAAGTATAGTCCTGTTGCAGGCTTTGATATAATTCGTCGAAGGAGTTGGCGGATCTTCCGAGGCGTTCGGCGTATCTACTAAAGCCGAAGTTTTCGTCGACGCATTCTACGATTAGATCGGAGATGTCTTCGAGGTAGAGTGTTGCTAGATGTTTTGCCTTGTCTTGGGTCCCCATGGTTCCGAAGGCCCAATCGAGTTCTTCGAGTTGTGCGAAACGGGAAGCTTCGGGCAGGAAATCTTCTTGGCAGATGGGTAATGCCAAGGTTGGGTTTTTTCCTTGAAGGAAGAGGATCACGGCATCGATGGTGTTGATGTAATAATCCTGAAGGGCTATTATTCTTTGGATATTGGGATTCTGGGAAGCTGGTTGCTGATTGATTGTTGTGAACAAATCTATTAGGCCCTGCTTGGAGAATATCTTGAGGATTACTTCTATTCCGAGGTCGGCTTGTGTGGCGGGGATGTTCTTTGTGTTGAGAAAACCTTTTATATAGGCCGTTGCCGGATAGGGCGTATTCAGCTGAGTGAAGGGCGGCGTTATGAGGAAGAGGTTTGTCATTCGTTTATTCAAGAGGTGGCAAAATTAGTTGATATTTTTGATGATAAATGTATTTGATTGCTTTTTTGTGTTATTGAGAGTATTATATATATTTTAACAAGAATGATTTTATACATTTGTTAAACCAAAAACATTTTTATGCTTCGGAAATTACTATTGCTTGTTGATCTTTGTTCTTTTCTTACAACTAAGAAACTGTATTACTGTTTTCTTTTGTGTATTATTTACTTGAACGGCTATGGACAATGTTTTGAATGTGCGAAAAATAATGGAGAATGGATTGAAGACAGTCCAGGAGATATTGTTGTTACAAATGATGGCTTACTTTATTCTTATTATCTTGGAGGATTTGATCCTCAAAATTTAATGAAGTATGACTTTAATTGCAATTTGATGTGGAGTAAAAATTTTGGCAATAATTATACCCCTATAACCGACATAACGACAGATGAGATGGGGAATATTTATATCATTATAGCTAAAACGTCTGGTGTTCAAGATGGGGGTCTTTATAATGTTAATGGTACTATGCTTTATTCTGGCCAGACATTGTATAAATTAGATTCCAATGGGAATCCAATTTGGTATAAGAAGTTAGGAGGAAGCCCCTATGGTAGGGAATCTAATCTATTTTATAAACAAAATGCCATATATGTCACTGGTGTATTTTATGAAACCAATATTAACAATGAAATTCTATTGACTTTTGAAAATACAGGTGGGGCCGGACAGTATCTTGCCAAATTCACTACTGATGGTTTATTGGTTAATGCTAAAGGCATAGGAGAAGCCAACGAAAGATATAGTGCTTCTACGATGGATGATGAAGGAAATTTTTATCTAACAAAATATTATAGTAATACTGTAACTAAAATCGAGCGTTATAATGCTGATCTGGATTTGGTGTGGTCTAATACAATTTCTACAAATAATTTAGCAAATTATGACATTTATAGACCCATAAACCTTCACTACAGTGAGAGTTCTGATAAATTATATGTTTGGGGAACGGCTACATCAACGGTATCTATTTTAGGGAACATTTATAATGTTACTCCGCCTAACTCTGGGATTACTAATTCTATTTTAACAGAATTCTCCCCATCTACAGGATCGCTGGAAAGGCACAAACTTATAAAGAATATTGACGAATTTGAATTTCATAATCCATTTTATAATTCGGGACATTTTGCAGAAAAGGATGGTGAATTATATATTTTCACGAATTTTACAGATACTCTTGTTTTTCCTAATGCAACAATTCATTCAACATCCTACACAAGCGGTGGTGATACTTTTCAATCTCAAGACATGGTTCTTTTTAAAGTTGACCTAAGCACGTTTGAAGATGAATTTATATTTAGAACTTTTTATGGTGATAATGGCTGGGATAGAGATGATCATGCTGATAAAATCGTGTTTCATAATGATGATCTATATATGACAGCAGCTTTTGTGAGTACTCCATTAAACATAAATGGCTCTATCATAAATAATAATAGTGGAAATGGCGAAAGCGATGCGATGTTGTATAAATATAACCTAAACGCATCTGCCAGCAGCGGGGAAATTATTGTAGAAAACACCTGTGTTAATGAACAAACAAGTTTCCATGTAGATGGTACTTATAACAGCATTAGCTGGAACTTTGGAGATCCTGCTTCGGCTAGTAATACTTCTACACTTAACAATCCACAACATCAATTTTCGGCTGCTGTGAATTATCATGTTACGGCGGTTGTTACTTGTGCGGGTGGCTCTCAAACGATTGAAAAGGATATTGTGGTTACTGCAAGTCCTACTGCTGGGGTTGTTGCTCCGATTTATGAATGTGAAACGGTATCTGGCTCTGGGATATCCTCTGGATTTGATACTTCGGGGATTCATTCGGCATTGGCCAATGGGCAATCCAACATCATGATAAAGTATGAAAGCTCTAGTGGCGCTCAACTTCCGAGTCCTTTGCCAAATCCTTATACGAATACTACTATTGGAGGCGATGTTGTTACTGCGAAGGTGTATTTTTCTAATAATCCTTACTGTTATGACACGACTACTATCGCTTTTCATACGATGACCTCGCCTGTTCCTCCTGTTTTGAACTCTGCTCCTGTTTATTGCAGACAAGAAAATAAGACATTGGCGGATATTGACATTACTGGAGTGGGTATTCAATGGTATGATGCCCAGACAGGTGGAAATTTACTTCCGAATACGACTTTCCTTGCTAATGGCACCACCTATTATGCTTCGCAGACAATTACTGGCTGTGAGAGTGCAAGAATTCCCGTAATGCCAACCATTCATAACACCCCAGGACCAATTGGTTTTGCGGTGCAGTATTTTTGTGATACTCAAGTCTTGACACTAGCTGATTTTGTACTTACAGGGACGGATGTTATTTTTTATGACAGCCAGTTTGGTGGAAATGTACTTCCTATAACGACACCTTTGGTGGATGATGTGGCCTACTGGGCTTCGCAGACTTTGAACGGTTGCGAGAGCATATCGAGATTACCCTTGATTTCAGATATCACAAGTTATTTGCCAGCTCATGATTTTGTTCAGAATGTTTGTGACAATTTGAATGATGGGACGGAAAAGGCTGATCTTTCGTTTTATAATGAAGATATTGTTCCTGCCTCCCATGGGTATTCTTTTGGTTATTATACTGATTTTGCTTCGGCTGATACTGAAGTTGCCGCGAATGAAATTACTGATTTTACTGATTATGAATTGTTGCCGGGGGTTAACTCGGTTTTTGTGCGGGTTGGGAATTCGACATCGTGCTACAAGGTAGTGGAGCTGCGCCTTACTTTGATTCCTACTCCGGTATTGCAGATGAAGGATACTTATGGTATTTGTGTAGGCAAATCGGTGACGATTACGGCTGATCCTGGGTTTCATACTTATAGTTGGTCGGATACTTCGATGGGGCAATCGTTAACGGTGACCGAGCCAGGAACGTATAGCGTGAGGGTGACGGAATATCATGTGGATGTGCTTTGCTCAACGACAAAGACGATTACGGTTGTGGCTTCGGACAAGCCTGCGATTACTTCGATCGAGACGAGTGACTGGACGGCTTATGAGAACATGCTGACGGTTATTGTTGGTGGTGTGGGTATTTATGAGTATTCGCTTGACGGAGAAATTTATCAATTGAGCAACCAATTTACGGGATTGGCGAATGGGGAATATACGGTGTATGTGCGGGACATTTATGGTTGCGGGGTTGATCATGAGGATGTGTATTTATTGATGTATCCGAAATTCTTTACGCCAAACGGCGACAGCTATAATGATACTTGGGGGATTAAATTCTACAAGAATGAGCCGAGGATGGTGGTGAAGATTTTTGACCGAAATGGCAGATTCCTCAAACAGTTGACAGACACAGACCCGCTTTGGGACGGGACATACAATGGACAATTGATGCCTGCGACGGATTATTGGTTTACTGTTGTGAGAGAAAATGGGAAGGAACATAGGGGGCATTTTAGTTTGAAGCGATAGCTTTTAAGGATTATCCACTTTATTAACACTTTGATTATCATCATTTGACTAAATTTATGCCGTTTTAAAATCATCTTTCATTTACCCATTTGATGACGGCAACTTTACGTACTGTAATCGCTTTTTTTATTTTGCTTTTTTCTTCGGCTTTGTATGCCCAGGAAGATTGCAACAATGGTATTGATGATGACGGCGATGGACTGATTGACTTGAATGATCCGGAGTGTGTTTGTACTACTGCGGTAGTTCCTACTATCATTCCGAATCCATCGTTTGAGCATTATACCACTTGCCCTACAATGGAATCTGAACAGAATCTTTCACAATTGGATTATGCTTTTCCTTGGATTCAATCCACTTACGCTACATCTGATTACCATAACAATTGCGGATGGGTAGCGGGAGCGATTGTTGATACAGGGCTGAATGATTTTCCGGATGGAGAGGCGGCAGTTGGTGCAATTTATATGAGTGGATGGCGAGAATACATAGGCACTACCCTATTATCAACGATGTTTGCTGGAACTAATTATCAATTGACTTTTGATGCATCGGCGGTTTGCATGAACGACGTAGGGAACTCAACTGGATATAATATTGATATCATGCAACCTGTGGACATAACACTCTACGGCTGTACAGACGGAAATAATCTGCCTCTTGCAACATACAACGCACCTTCGGTAGCTGACCCTACGTGGATTGTGATTGGCACTGTGACTTTTACTCCTGCGCAATCTTGGCACCAGCTTACGATCAACTTTACTCCTACTGTAAACATCAATGCTATAATGATAGGAGCACCAGCTGTTTTACCTACATCCTATCCTGCATGGGGAAGCCCAGAACAAAGTGTTTGCATTCCTTATTTTATTTATGATAATCTGCTCTTGAATAATGCTTCTTTGTTTAATGTTCATATTACACAGTCGGGAAGTTACTGTACGGGTGACTTGGTGTTGATTTCGAATATTGAGAATGGGGCTATTACTAGTCCTACTTATCAATGGTATAAGGATGGTGTTGCCATTGCCGGCGCTACAAGTGCCACCTATACAGTTCCTTCTGAACCAGAAAATGTTGGACGTTTTAATGTTAAAATAAGCAGTGGGGGAAATTGTTTTATAAGCACCGCTAAATATATTGATCTTACCCTCTTGAATACTGAAATTGATGCAGCGGCCACACCAACATGCGTCAATACAGGAACGATAACAATATTAACACCAGGAGATGCCTATAGTTTTGACAGCGGAATCACTTGGACAACCGACCCCTTTAAAGAAAACCTGACTCCTGGAAATTATTATTTAAGGATAAAAAATGATGATGGTTGCATGCTCTATAAGCAAGTTGCGGTACCGGAAATTTTATCGCCTGCTCCTGCATTTACAAGAATTCACCCTGTTTGTGGACCAAATGGAAGCATCTCTATTACTACATCAGCCTATGAATATAGCTTTAACAACGGACTTACGTGGACTACAAATCCAATCGCTACAAACTTAACCTCGGGAACTTATCGAATACGCGTTAGAGATGCAAATGGATGTAGATCTGCAGCTACTGTGATTTCTCTTATCATGATGCTTAATTATCCTGCTCCTGATGCTACTGCTATACAACCTATTTGTGGCAACCTTACTGGATCAATTACTATAACTACTGTTGCCAATCAATATAGTTTTAATAATGGAGCGTCTTGGGGAGCAAACAATACAGCATCCAATCTTGCACCCGGAACGTATAATGTAAGGGTTAGGTATACGAACACTTGTCCGTCCTATCCCACAACAGTTGTCATCAATCCTCCAACTGGTCCCGGACCTCTCGCTCCGATTTTGTCACTCGATCAACCCGATTGCCACAATCCAAATGGAACCATTACGGTTGACAGTCCGGCAACTGAATTTAGCTTTGATGATGGCGCGACATGGAGCACAAATGCAACGTTGAGCAATGCTGTTCCTGCAACTTATTTGATTAGGGTTAAAGATGCTTTGGGTTGTATTTCGCCTGCTACAACAGCTATATTGATTCCGTTTACTGATTTTACACCATTGCCGACAGCGAATTCTCAAACCTTTTGCATACAGGACAATGCTACACTGGCAGATGTTATAGCGAATGGACAGGATATAAAATGGTATGATACGCAAATTGGAGGGAATCTTTTACTTGCTACTACACTCTTAACCGACGGCACTTATTATGCTTCGCAAACTATTGACGGTTGCGAAAGTGACCGACTATCCGTTTTAATTACAATAATAAACACTCCTGCACCAACAGCACTTTCGCCTCAAACTTTTTGTATCGCTCATTCTCCAACTTTGAGTAATCTTATTGTAAATGGAACTGCGGTACAGTTTTATGACAGTTTGGTTAATGGAAACCTGTTACCAAATTCTACCTTGCTTGTGGATGGAACAACGTATTATGTTTCGCAAACTTTGAATGGTTGTGAAAGTGTCCAGCGTTTGCCGATTGATGTGGCAGTATTAAACTCTTTGCCTGTTACCGATTTTGAAGATTTGATTTGTGATGATTTGAATGATGGTGGTGAGCGAGTTGATTTGACAACTTACGAAGAAGACATTATTTTAAATCCATCGGCTTATACTTTTTCCTATTACACGAGTTTTTCGGGTGCGGAAAATGAATCGGCTTCCGAGCTGATAGGTGATGAAGAAGACTATTTGTTGAATGTAGGACAGCATATTATTTATGTTCGGGTTGAATTCAACAATCTATGTTATGAAATTGCAGCGCTGCAACTTAATGTGATCGCTTCGCCATTTATCAATATGAAAGACAATTATTATATCTGCGAAAATGGCTTTACGCGGATTACTGCCGATGCAGGCTTTGACAGTTATACTTGGTCGACTGGAGCGACAACCCGCGAAATCACCGTTACAGAAGATGGAAATTATTCGGTTACGGTTACAAAAAACCACGGTACAGTAGTTTGTTCGTCTACTAAAAATATTACGGTTGAGTTATCGAATAAAGCAATGATTACGAAAATTGAAACGATGGATTGGACTTCCTATGACAATTCCATCACCATCATCGTGAGTGGTCAGGGTAATTATGAATATTCGCTTGACGGAATACATTTTCAAAGCAGTAATCAATTTTTCGGATTGCCGAATGGAGAATATACCGTTTATGTGAATGACCTATACGGTTGTGGCGTTGCGGAAGAAGACGTGTATTTGCTGATGTATCCGAAATTTTTCACACCTAATGGCGACAGTTATAACGATGTTTGGGGGATAAAATTCCACGAAAATGAACCCAATTTGAAGGTGCATATCTTTGACCGTTATGGCAAATTCTTGAAGCAATTGACTTTAAAAGATCCTGTATGGGACGGAACTTATAACGGAGAGATGATGCCATCAACCGATTATTGGTTTGTTGTTTATAGGGAAAACGGAAAAGAGCACAGGGGCCATTTTTCGATGAAAAGATAAAAAGCCAAGCATTTGTTAAACCAAAAAATTGCAACCCTATTTTTAATTATTTTTACAAAAATTTTAGACTTCCAAATTATGCCAACTGACTGTATAAGCTATCAAGATTCCGGATATTTCACTCCTTTGATGAATGATTATTTAGACCAAAAAGAAAACTTACAGTCGCTTTACAACCGGTTTCCAACTTTGGAAAACTTCCAAGAACAAATTCTTGAAAAACAAGCAAATTTTGATGATGAAAACCGCAAAATTTTGGTTTCGGTTTTAAAAGAACAGTATCAAAACATCGCTGTTTCGGATTTGACCCATCAGAATATTGAAGCTCTAAAAGAGCAAAATACCTTTACGATTACAACTGGACATCAATTGAATCTGTTTACCGGACCTTTGTATTTTTTGTATAAGATCATTTCTGCGATTAATCTTTCGAAAGAATTAAAGGCAAAATATCCTGATTCTAATTTTGTTCCGGTTTATTGGATGGCAACGGAGGATCATGATTTTGATGAAATCAATTACTTTAATTTTAAGGGCAAGAAATTCAGATGGAACAAGGAAAGTTCGGGTCCTGTTGGAAGATTGTCAACCGAAGGTCTTGCTGATGTTTTGGATGTATTTGCTTTAGAATTGGGTCAAGGAACAAATGCCGAAACAATAAAGGACTTATTTAAAGAGGCTTATTTGAAGCATGAAAATCTTTCTGAGGCTACGCTTTTCTTAGCCAATTCTTTATTTGGTGAATATGGATTGGTTATTCTTGATGCGGATAATGTGGCATTAAAAAAGCTATTTGTTCCCTTTGTAAAAGAGGAATTATTGCATCAAACTTCGAGCAAGAAAGTACTCGAATCGACTGAAATGCTTAAAGATTATAATGTTCAGGTAAATCCTAGAGACATCAATTTGTTTTACATAGAAGATAATTTGAGGGAGCGAATCATCTTTCAGAACGAGACTTTTTATGTAAATAAAACCGACATTAAGTTTTCTGAAAAAGAAATGTTGGAGGAACTTGAAAATCATCCGGAGAAATTCAGTCCGAATGTCATTATGCGACCTTTGTACCAGGAAGTAATCCTTCCTAATCTTTGCTACATTGGCGGAGGTGGCGAATTGGCGTATTGGCTGGAATTGAAATCCTTTTTTGATACTGTAAATATTACCTTTCCAATATTGTTATTGCGAAATTCTGTTTTATTGGCAACGGAAAAACAAGCTAAAAAAGCCGATAAACTTCATTTAAGCTGGAAGGATTTGTTCATGACGCAATCTGATTTGGCAAACGAAAAAATCAAAACCTTTTCAGAATTTACAATTGATTTCTCTGAACAGAAAAAATTCTTGAAACAGCAATTTGAAAATTTACATGAAATTGCATCCAAAACCGACCAATCATTTTCTGGCGCGGTAAAAGCACAGGAAACAAAACAACTGAAAGGTTTGGAAAATCTTGAAAAAAGATTATTGAAAGCTGAAAAAAGAAAACATTCTGAGGAATTGGAACGCATAACCGATTTGCAAAATGAATTGTTTCCGATAAAAAGCCTGCAGGAAAGACAAACCAATTTTTCTGAGTTTTATATTGCCAATGGCGATGCTTTGATTACTAAATTATTTTCTTCCTTACAACCTCTCGAAAATAGGTTTGATATAATTATTTTCTAAATTTTTCCTTATACCATTCTTTTATAACGTTTTTTAGAAAAAGTTATCAATACGCAAACGTTTTCGTTTATGGTATTTTAGACTCACCTATTTTTCGTAATGGTTTTTAATTTAGTTTTATACAAAACAAAATTAAATTAACATTATGAAAAAAACATTACTCTTATTTATTGCCTTGATCGGATTCTTTTCAAGCGCAACTTATGCACAAAGCATATCTATCGTAGGATCAGGTGTAAACGGATGGCCACCGGATAATAATCCTGAAATTGTCCTTTCTACAACAGACAACATCATCTATACCATTGAAGATCTTGTTGTTTCCACTGGAGAAGTAAAATTTAGAGAAAACATGGCTTGGACCAACAACTGGGGAGGATCAGCTTTCCCAACTGGAACCGCTGTTTTTAATTCAGGCAGTAATATTCCAACAGTTGCTGGTACTTATGACGTTACTTTCAATAGAAATACTTTGGAATATTCTTTTGTTGGAACATCAGCATTTCCTAGCATTGGCATCATTGGAACTGTTTTAGGTGGAAATGGATTTGACGGAGCGGATGTTGACATGATTACATCTGATGGAGAAAATTACATTTTATCTGCTTACACTTTATTGGAAGGAGAATTAAAATTTCGCCAAGACGATGCTTGGACAATCAATTGGGGTAATACTGCAAATACATTCCCAACTGGAATAGCTACACAAAACGAATTCAACATTTCTGTTCCGGCGGGAACTTACACAATACATTTCAACAGATTGACGGGTGCTTATAGTTTTGACTATGTTAGCATTGGATTTCTTGGAACTGTATTGGGAGATGGAGGATTTGGATTTGCCGATGTAGATTTAGAAACTACTGATGGCGTTGCTTATTCAAAAATGAATTATCCTTTATTAGCAGGTGAGATAAAGTTCAGACAGGACAATTCTTGGACCGTAAACTGGGGCGGCGATGCATTAATCGGAATTGCTAATCAAGGTGGAAATAATATAGCGGTTGCTACTGCTGGAAATTATGACATTTCATTCGACAGAAGCACTTTGGCTTACAGCATTACTCCGAATTTGAGCACAAAAGATTTTACAGCCAGAAATATCAAAGTCTATCCTAATCCATCAAAAAACATTTGGAATTTCTCATCAGAATCAGTAATTTCAATTGTTCAAATCATTGATGTTCTAGGAAAAACTGTTCTAACAAGCAATTTTGGAGCAAATGACGTAACTATTGATGCATCTTCATTAACTGAAGGAATGTATTTTGCAAAAATAACTGCGGCTAATATTAGCCAGACAATAAAAGTCATTAAAAAATAATTTAGGCAGATTTATTGACTTTATCCCTTGTTGTGTTTACACAGCAAGGGATTTTTGTTTTATCAAGAAATTAATACTATCAATGGCAATTAGATTTTAATATATGGTTTTAAAAGGCTACTTTTGCCAAAAATTTAAAAATTACAATGGCAACAAATAGAACATTTACCATGATTAAGCCAGATGCTGTCGCTAACGGACACATCGGAAACATTTTAGCAATGATTACAAACGGTGGTTTCAAAATCGTTTCTTTGAAATTAACGCAATTGACTGTAGCGGATGCGCAAGCATTCTATGCTGTTCACAGCGCAAGACCATTCTACGGAGAATTGGTTGAATTCATGTCAAGAGGACCAATTGTTGCTGCTATCTTAGAAAAAGAAAATGCAGTAGAAGATTTCAGAACTTTGATTGGAGCTACAAATCCAGCTGAAGCGGCTGAAGGAACAATCAGAAAAGCGTATGCTACTTCTATCGGAGAAAATGCAGTTCACGGCTCTGACAGCGATGAGAATGCAGCTATCGAAAGTGCTTTCCACTTTGCTGGAAGAGAGCAGTTCTAATATCTAGCGACTGAACAATAAATAAAAATCCCGTTTCAAATTGAAACGGGATTTTTTTATTTTATCACTATTATATTTTATCTCAGAACCACTTCTTTTACAATATCTCGACGGAATTCTTCATTAATCATCTTGATAATTTTATCTTTTCCATAGCTCAATTCCTCACGCAAAACAGCTGAAGTCAATTCCACATACAAAGTATTGCCTTTTAAAACGACATTTTTAGTATAGCTGTTCACGCCATTTCCCATAAGCGAAACCCAAGCTTCCTTAACCGAAACCTGGTCGATTCCTGCCTGAAGCTTATTGTCCTGAATAATTACCTTCAAAATATCACTTATCGGACTTTCGTTATTGAGTCGCTTTGCCATTATTTAAGTGTAAAAGGTGTTGGTTTTTTATATTGATATTCTATTTCCGATGCGTTTTTAAGCACAAGCTTTTCATCCGAAACCTCTAATATTTCCTCTTTCCAAGTAGAATATTCTGTCGCATAATTTAGATAAATCCTATCCTCTTCATGGACGATTTTTATTTTTTCCGATTTGTCGTTTACCAGATATTTTCCGTCAAACTGAGGCATCACTTTTTTCCGAAAACCGGAATCATTTTTTATCTCAAAATAATCGATGGTTTCACTGATATTGTATTCCTTTTCATTTCCATCGGGAGTTGTTACCGTTTCAATCTCCCAATAACCATTGATTTTCGCAACATCTTCAGGCTTTACTTTTTCTTGACAAGCCATCAAAACTAACAAAACAAAACCAATCAAAACTGCTTTTCTCATATACTTTAAAAACGTAAAAATACAGCTAAAAATCCTTACATAAAAACCAGCAACGTTAATTATTTCCAGCTCATGCTGCTATCCGTTGCAACTCCTCATTCAAAAAGCTATTTTTGTCCAGCAAAAAATAGCTTTTCAAATTCCGGGGTTTCCACTGCTATCTGGACTAGCTCCACCATTTGAAACTTTAGTTCAAAATAAAACTTCAGGAAAATCATTAAACTATTTACTACTTTTAAAGTCTTATCAAACAAACCTTCACCTCCAAGAACAAAAAAACGTGAAAAAGTCATATATACTATCCCTACTATTCATCTCTTTTATAGGATGCAGTTCTTCAGACGAAAGTTCAAACACCAATCCGGCTCCAGAAGAAAACCTCTATTTTCCATCCGTTCAAGGCACAGCTCGGGAAACCAAAACGATTGCTGATTTAGGGTGGAATCAAAATAATGTCGAACCATTACTGACCTTTCTGGAACAAAAAAACACCAAAGGCTTTATCATGGAATTGCCGAACAAGAAAATCTAATAGACATCAACAATAAAGTCTCCGATTATCTGGGTTTTAACTGGACAAGCTTAACCGTTGAAAAAGAAAACCTCATCACCTGCAAGCATTTACTGACCATGACATCTGGAATTGAAGATGTAGAAAATGAAGACTGTGTCACTCCAGATTGCTTGACATATAAAGCCGATGCCGGAACAAGATGGGCCTATCATAATGTCTATGTGAAACTGCAAGACATAATTGCGCAAGCATAGCAATCAAACCTATAACAATTATTTCAATTCAAAATTACGCGACAAGATTGGCATGAATGGCAATTGGGTCAACCTTGCCAACAACAGTGTTTATACTAGTACAACCAGAAGTATGGCGCGTTTTGGCCTGCTGATGCTCAACAAAGGAAAATGGCAAAACGAAATCATTTTGAATGAAAATTATTTCAATGATGCAACCACAACTTCTCAAAACATCAATCAAGCTTATGGCTATTTGTGGTGGCTTAATGGAAAATCGAGCTATCATTTGCCACAAACACAATTTGAGTTTCAAGAAGTATAATTCCTTCAGGACCAAGCGACATGTTCATGGCATTGGGCAAAAACGATCAAAAGATTTATGTGATTCCAAGCAAGAAGATGGTGGTTGTTAGAATGGGCGAAGTTGCAAACCCGGAAAATCCAACCTTTGCACTTTCTGGTTTTGACAATGAATTATGGAAAAAAATAAATGCGTTATACGAATAACGCATTTATTTTTTTTAAAGTAGAATACTAATTAAAAGAATACCGTAATCCTAAAGTAGTCTGATTGTTTTTTACAGTAAACGACTTATAACCAGCTGTTACCGCCGTTCCTTCATCCGAAGATTGAAAATAATCTTTGATGGTGCGATATTGCAACTCGATTGAAAATTTGTCATTAAAACTATATCCTATTGCAGGATTTATAGAGATTGCCGTTTTAAAACTAACGGAAACAGGTTCTCTATCGTAGACTGTAGTAATATACTTTGTATTCAACACTTCTGTAACAGAACCACTCTGAATAGAAAGACCCAAACCTAGATTAAAAAAGAGATTATTAGCTTTGGAAATGTTTACATAATACCTCGGAGAAACTACAACGTCTATAGCCTTTGAGTCAACATCAAAAGTACTTACAAAGGTTGCTGAACTCTTTGTAGCTGGATTTGTTTTTAGAGTATATTTTGAAGTTTGGAAGGAAGCTCTTAAAAAGAATGCCCACTTTTTACTCGTTCTCAATTCAGCCTCAGCTCCTACGCCAATACCAAACATTGACTTCTTGTTGCTATTACTGAAAGCATTCCCAACAACAACCGATGCATTATTAAAATTTACGAATCCTGTAAAAACCATTTTACTTTTAGAAAATTCATTCTTAAAAGTCACATCCTTTTTACCAATTTCTTTGTTATACTTATTGAATATCTCGATTAAATCGTTGTCGTTATATTTAATCTTGGCAAAATCGCTAGGCTGCAATTGCTCTGTTTTTAAAACCGTATAAAGCTCTTTTCTGTAGCCTGAATTTGTATTTACAACCTCTCCTCCATATGTTTTAACATCATGGGTCAATTCTACAGGAAAAGATTGGTTTGCAAGCTTATAAAAATAGATTGTTTTTTTCTTTTCCTGATAGGCATAAAGTGATCCTTCACCCTCCACTAACACTTGTAAAAGAAGGTTCTTATTTTGCACTTCATGCAAAGGCTTATTTCCGTAGTTTTTTAAAACCGGAATAAAAAAACGCTGTAGTTTGAACTCGTCTGCAATACTCAATTCTTTTACTTTGTCTTGAGAAATTTCCTGTGTCTTTCCTTCTAAACTTGTTTTGAACTTAATTGATTGGTCTTTGTTTTCGGGTTGATTAAGCTTTGAATAATCCTTGTATTGCAAATAAACTTCAGCTTTATTATTATCCTTATCGACATAATAACCTTTTCTATAATCGTTTTGTGCAAATAAATTAAAAGTACTTAACAATAAAATTGCAAGCAGACAGATCGAGTTTTTCATGTTTTTATCGTTTTTGGTGCCGAAATTTACACTTTAAAAAACGAATCCACAAATTCAAACTTATTAAATACCTGTAAATCTTCAATTCCTTCACCAACACCTATGTATCGTACAGGAATCTTAAATTGATCAGAAATTCCTATCACAACGCCGCCTTTTGCTGTTCCGTCTAATTTTGTAACGGCCAATGAAGTTACATCTGTTGCAGCAGTGAATTGTTTTGCTTGTTCGAATGCATTCTGACCTGTAGAACCGTCCAAAACCAACATTACGTCGTGTGGCGCGTCTTCAACGACTTTTTGCATGACACGTTTCACTTTTGTCAGCTCGTTCATCAGGTTTACCTTGTTGTGCAAACGTCCAGCGGTATCAATAATCACTACATCTGCATTTTGCGTAACGGCTGATTTCAAGGTATCAAATGCAACTGATGCAGGATCACTTCCCATTTGCTGCTTTACGATTGGAATACCAACCCTGTCGGCCCAGATTTGTAATTGATCGATTGCAGCGGCACGGAACGTATCGGCAGCTCCAAGAACAACTTTATATCCAGCTTTGTTGAATTGATAGGCCAATTTTCCGATGGTTGTCGTTTTTCCTACTCCGTTTACACCAACCACCATAATAACGTAGGGCTTTTTGTCTTTTGGCACTTCAAATTCGGAAGCGTTTCCTGTATTTGTTTCAGACAATAAAGCGGCAATTTCTTCACGGAGGATTTGATTGAGTTCGTCTGTTCCGAGGTATTTGTCTTCGGATACACGTTTCTCGATTCTTTTGATGATTTTCAATGTAGTATCGACACCTACGTCTGAAGCAACAAGGATTTCCTCAAGGTTGTCGAGTACTTCATCGTCTACTTTTGATTTTCCTGCTACGGCTTTTGTTAGCTTGGAAAAGAAAGTTGTTTTTGTCTTTTCAAGTCCTTTGTCGAGGCTTTCCTTTTTTTCGGATGAAAATATTCTTTTAAAAAAACTCATTTTATAGATTGATTAGATTGTTAGACTATGAGATTTTAGACAATCCTGAGTCTGAAAGTTTAAAGAAGGCCTAAAGTTTTTCAATTAGCCCCGATTGCAATGAAAATCCTTTTTGTTCCGGTGTTCGGAACAAAAAGATTGTAATGGAAAGCGGGAACTACGATCAAAAAAATGCCTTTTGTTTTGCTCCTTAAAAATTCTGAACAAATATAAAAATAAAAAAGCTACTTCCGAGTTGAAAGTAGCTTTTGTATATGCTGTATTTTGAATTATTTCTTTTTCAAGAATTCATCAACAAGTTCTGGAGACATGATAGATTCTACGAATGTATATGCACCTGTTTTTGGAGATTTCACCATTTTGATGGCTTTTGATAATCTCTTAGAAGCTGTCTGTAATGTTGCTACGGTTTTCTTTGCCATGGTTACAAATGTTTTTATATTTTAATAAAATTTCAAATGCGAACATTCGAGATTCATTAAAATCTCTAATTATTATTTAATTTCTTTGTGAACAGTTACACGTTTCAAGATTGGATTAAATTTTTTAATCTCTAATCTATCTGGAGTATTTTTTTTGTTCTTAGTAGTGATGTATCTTGAAGTTCCTGCAACACCAGTAGTCTTGTGCTCAGTACATTCTAAAATTACCTGGATTCTATTACCTTTCTTTGCCATCTTGCTATATATTTATTTGGAAGGATTATTTAATAAATCCGTTAGCTTTAGCTTGTTTCAAAACTGCAGCGATTCCATTTTTATTGATTGTTTTTACTGTAGATGCAGCTACTCTAAGAGTAATCCATCTATCTTCTTCAGGAAGATAAAAACGCTTTTTAACTAAGTTTACAGAAAACTTTCTCTTAGTTTTGTTCATAGCGTGAGAAACGTTATTTCCTACCATCGCTCTTTTACCTGTAAGGTCACAAACTCTTGACATTATGCTTATCTTTTATCGTTATTCAAAATCAGGGTGCAAAGAAAAGAAAAATAAACCTTATATGCAAAATATTTAAAGTACATTTTTTAAAATTTCTTTCTGAAGCATTTCCAAGCTTTTATTTACCGCCCTATCTATCACTTTTTCACGGGGTTGCCCAAAGTTAAATTTTTCAACTATTACATTTTCAGGACTTGCCAAAGCGATAAAAACAGTGCCAATTTCTTCATCGGTATCGTCTTTTGTTGGTCCGGCATTTCCTGTTACAGAAATCGAATAGTCGGTATTCATTATTTTTTGGATTGAAAGCGCCATCTCTTTTGCAACTTCCTCGCTTACAACCGAATGTTTTTCGATTGTTTCCTT
>NZ_JBMGQS010000042.1:0-21227 GCF_049060005.1 Flavobacterium sp. PLA-1-15
GATTTGTAGTGGTTGTGGGTTGGGGAGTTGCAGATTTTATTTAAAACACAGATTGCACAGATTTACACAGATTTATGTGTTGAAAAAATAGATATGGATTGCATGGATTTGTAGTGGTTGTGGGTTGGGGAGTTGCAGATTTTATTTAAAACACAGATTGCACAGATTTACACAGATTTATGCGTAGAAAAAATAGACACGGATTGTATGGATTTGCAGTGGTTTTTGGTTGGGGAGTTGCTGGTGGAGATCCCTTCCGCCACGGCGGACACGCCTTCGTCGGGATGACAAGATTGGGGATAAATAATATAAATTAAAATAAAAAAATCAGCTTTAATCACGCTGGGGTTTCGATCATCAAATAGAAAAACGAACAGTTCTAATCAGGCTGGAAACAATTTAAAAAAGAAATAGTATGATAAAAATTGAAAATCTATCGAAAGTATTCAGAACGGAAGAAGTGGAGACGAAGGCGCTGAACAGTATTGCGCTGGAGGTGAAGCAGGGGGAGTTTATTACGATTATGGGGGCATCGGGTTGCGGGAAGTCGACGTTGCTGAACATTGTTGGGTTGCTGGACAGTGCCAGCAGTGGGAGTTATCAGTTGCTTGGGCAGGAAATGCTTGGGTTGAGTGAGTCGGAGAAGTCGAAAATCAGGAAACAGAACATTGGTTTTATCTTTCAGAACTTTAACCTCATCGACGAGCTTTCGGTGTATGATAATATCGAACTTCCTTTGATTTATAACAATGTTCCTTCGTCTGAAAGGAAGAAAAAGGTGGAGGCAATTGCGGAGCGTTTGGCGATTTCGCATCGTTTGAAGCATTTTCCGCAACAGCTTTCGGGCGGACAGCAACAGCGTGTTGCGGTGGCGAGGGCTTTGATAAACGACCCGAAGATTATCCTTGCGGATGAGCCTACGGGGAATCTTGACTCTAAAAATGGTAACGAGGTAATGGAACTTTTGACGGATTTGCACGCGAATGGGGCAACTATTTTGATGGTGACACACTCGGATTATGATGCTTCGTTTTCGCAAAAGACGGTTTTTATGAAGGACGGGATGGTGCTTTCGGAAAAGGTGAATAATAGAAATGTGGATGTTTTGGTGCAGTAACACTGATTTTATTTAAACACAGATTGCACGGATTTGCACAGATTTAATCGTCTGGAGGTAGCCACGAATTGCACGAATTGACACTAATACTTGTCTAAACTCAAATACTTAGAAGCTTAGGAACTCAGAAACTAAAAAGAATGCTTAGAAATTGGTTTAACATATTTATTTATCAGATAAAGAACAACAAGCTCTTTACTACCTTGAATATTTTGGGGTTGAGTATTGGGGTTGCGGGTTTGATCTTTGCAATTCTTTATTGGAACGACGAGCATTCGTACAATCAATGGAATACAGAGAAAGACAAGGTGTTTTTATCGATTACTTCGGTTGCCGATGATATGAAATGGGCATCGAATGTGGCGGGTTATGAGCCTTATTTCCAGAAGGACTTTCCAGAATTGGAAGCGTATTGCTATTTTGAAAATTGGTATGACAAAGCACCGATCAAGACGCAAGATCATAAGATGATTGCGAATGTGAGCGGAGCTCAGAGTAACTTTTTTTCGTTTTTTCCTTTCGAATTTATAAGAGGAAATGGTGCAAATGCGATTGCAGACGAAAACAGCATGGCTATTTCTGAAGATGTTGCAAAGGCGCTCTTTGAGGATGAAAATCCAATGGAAAAACAGATTACGTATAACAAAAAGATCTATGTGGTTCGAGGTGTTTATCGTATTCCTGGAAAATCATCGATGGCGCCTCAGGCGGTGGTGAACAATACGGAAAAGCAATTGAAAGTTGACCGAAATGAATGGGGAAATTTTAATTATGGATTGCTTCTGAAAATAAAAAACCCGGCAGATACGGCGGCAGTTATCAAGAAGATGAACCGCCTTTTGTTTGAAAACAGGGATTTGAAATGGGCAAAGGCCGAAGGCATCACGCTCGATCAATGGCGCAAGAAAGGCGGTCGCTCTACAACGATAAGTTTGCAAGCCTTGCCCGATGCTCGGTTGCATTCTGACACTGATGGTTTTCCCGAAAACAAAGGAAACCTGCAGTTTTTGCTGATCATGATGGGAATTTCGATTCTGATCCTGGTATTGTCGACTGTAAACTACATCAATTTGGCGACAGCCAATGCCATAAAAAGGGCGAAGGAAGTTGGAATACGAAAAATAATGGGTGCTTCGAAATTGAACATCGTTGGACAGTTTCTGCTAGAAACGGCCATCACTACTGTTCTAGCTTTATTGATTGGGCTGGTTATTGTGGAACTTTCGTTGCCTTACTATAATGATTTTTTAGGGAAGACATTGGATATCCATACGGGTGAGTTCTACCTTCAATTGCTGGGGATTTTGTTTGTTATAATTATTGTGGCGGGTATATTTCCTGCGGTTTATGTTTCGAATTTTGAAACCTTAAATGTTTTGAAAGGAAACTTCTCACGAAGCAAGAACGGAATCTGGTTGCGCAACGGGATGCTGGTGCTCCAGTTTGCAATAGCAACTTTCTTTATGGTGGGTTCCTATGTGGTATATCAGCAAATTGATTACATCAGTACGAAAGATTTAGGCTTCAAAGGCGACCAGATTGTTCAGGTAGAATATCCAAACAAGTTTGACCAAGAAGACCCTAACTATGTAAAGAATACTGCAAACCGATATGCGTTTGTAAAGCATGAACTATCTAAAATTGATGGCGTCAAAATGGTTTCGGCGGGTTCGTTTTCCTTTGGAAATACCATCAGGGCTTCCTCTAGTTTTGAATACAATAAAAAATATACGGTCCAGAGCAAGAACATGCTGATTGATTTTGGAATGCTGGACATGATGCAGATTAAGATAAAAGAAGGCAGGGATATCTCGGCACAATTTGCTTCTGACACGGTTACTTCTGTTCTTGTAAATGAAACAGCGGTTAAGTTGATGAAGGAGAAAAACCCGATTGGCAAGAAAATTTCTTGGAACAATAAAGAACTGGAGATTATTGGCGTTGTGAAGGATTTTCATGTGGATGGCCCTCAGGAAGAGATTCCTCCGATGACCTTTTTCCATTATAAAACCATCGATTGGATGATTTTGAACGCCGAAACGCTTTATTTGAATATAGAACCTGAGAAAATGCAGTCGGCTTTGGCGCAAATAGAAGCTTTTTGGGTAAAAAGTGTAGATGCTGATTTTCCGTTTTCGTATGATTTTGCCGATAAGAGTTTTGCCCGATCGTACCAAGATTATGTGTACCAACGAAATCTGTTCTCGTTGCTGAATATCATCGTGATTGCGATTGCACTGTTCGGCTTGTTTGCACTTGCCTCCTATTCTATTGAACGGAGAATGAAGGAAATTGCAATCCGGAAAACGCTGGGTGCGGAAACAAAAACTTTATTGAAAGAACTGTCCAAACAATATGTTTTGTTTTGCTTTATGGGATTCATCATAGCGGTTTTTCCTGTGTATTTCCTGCTCGACAAATGGCTCGATAATTTTGTGTATCGAATTGACATCAGTGTGATTGCATTTGTCATAGGCTTTTTTGTATTGATGTTGCTCACTTTGGCGATAGCACTTTCAAAAGCATATCAGGCAACAAGGATGGATGTATTGAGATATTTGAAATATGAATAGGGATTGAAAAATTAAAAAGACGTAAGGATAGAAGGATGGTAAGACTTAAGGACTTAGGGATTAAAAGACTCAGGTGCTTAGAAGCTTAGGAACTCAGAAACTAAAAAGGATGCTTAGAAATTGGTTTAACATATTTATTTATCAGATAAAGAACAACAAGCTCTTTACGGCACTCAACATTTTAGGGTTGAGTTTGGGAATGGCGGGGCTGGTTTTTGCGATTCTTTACTGGAATGACGAGCATTTGTATGATGCTTGGAATCCGGAGAAGGAGCATGTCTTTGCGACGGCTTCGAGCTTTGACAATATTGAGTTTTGGGGATCGAGTGTGGCGGGGTTGGGACCTGCTTTTGCAACTGCTGTTCCCGAAATTGAGTCGTATTGCTACTTGAACACATGGTATAACGGCGGAATTCTGGAGCATAACGGCAAGAAGGTTATGGCAGATAAGATAATTGACAGCCAGAAAACGTTTTTTAGCTTTTTCCCTTATGAATTTGTGGCAGGTTCGGCTGAAAAGGCGTTGGAAGATATGGAAAGTGTTGCCATCTCGGAGGAAATTGCAAAGAATTTATTTGGAGATGAAAACGCACTGAACCAGCAGATCTTGGTGAACAAAAAACCGCTTACGGTGAAAGGCGTTTACCGCATTACGGGCAAATCGAACTTTGAACCTACGGTTGTAACCAGCCAGATTGAGCCAAAACTGAAGGAAAGTGAAGCCCAGTGGCATAATTTCCAGTTCGGATTATTGGTGAAGATTAAAAATCCGGAGTTGGCCGAAACGGTTCAGGCGAAGATGCAAAACCTGTATCGTGTGAATAAAACGTTGAAGGACATCAAGCAGATGGGGATGTCGCTTGAGGATTACTTAAAGCAATATGGCGAAACGCAGGTGCTGTTGGAACCGCTAAAGGATGTTCGTTTCTCCAAAACCGAGGGCTATCCTGCTGGAAAAGGGAACTATCAGTTTCTGGTGATCATGTGTGCGCTTTCGGTTTTGATCATGATCTTGAGTATTGTGAATTATATCAATCTGGCAACGGCCAATGCGATTAAAAGAGCGAAGGAAGTTGGCGTGCGTAAGGTTTTGGGCGCTACGAAATCGAATATTGTGTGTCAGTTTATTTTTGAAACGGTCATCACTACTTTCTTTGCGTTGCTTTTTGCTTTGGTTATTGTAGAGTTGGCGTTGCCTTTCTATAATGACTTCCTTAGTAAATCGCTAAAGATTTATAACGGAGCATTTTATCTGCAACTCTTGGCGGTTTTTGCCCTAGTGATTCTGTTTGCCGGGATTTTTCCTGCGGTTTATGTGGCCAATTTTGAAGCGCTAAAAGTGTTGAAGGGGAATTTCTCCCGAAGCAAAAGCGGTATCTGGTTGCGCAACGGAATGCTGGTGCTTCAGTTTGCGATTGCTTCGTTCTTTATTGTAGGGTCTTATATTGTTTACGAGCAAGTGGATCACATGAGCAAGAAGGAAATTGGATTTAACGGCAAAGAAGTTCTCGATGTGTACTATCGGAACGATTATGACCATCAAGAAAAAGATTTTAGGGAAAAAATATACAGCAAATACCAAGTGCTGAAAGGCGAATTGTTGAAGATAAAAGGTGTTGAAGGTGTTTCGTCGGGAAGCTTCAAGATAGGTGGCGGTGGCGATGATTTTTCGAGCGGTTTCAGTTACAACAACAACGAAATTGTAGCGCGAAATATGGCAATTGATTTTGGAATGCTGAAAATGATGGACATCAAGATGAAGGAAGGCCGAGAGTTTTCTGAGCAGTTTTCATCGGACACTATTGAATCGGTATTGGTGAATGAAGCGACTTTGAGGTTGATGAAAGAAAAAGCGCCTCTTGGAAAAACCATCCGCTGGGGCGACAAGAGATTGAAAATTATCGGCGTGGTGGGTGACTTTAATATCAACGGTCCGCATAAGGAAGTGCCTCCGATGTTGTTCTACCACAACAAGACGATTAATTGGATGTTGCAGAATGCACACAGTATTTATGTGAAGGTAAATCCGGAGCATATCGATAGTATTTTAGCCGAAATGGAGTCGCTTTGGAAGACCAAAATTGATCCGGATTATCCTTTTTCGTATGGATTTGTCGATAAGAATTTTGAGCGGTCGTACAAGACGTATGTGCAACAGCGTAATCTGTTTTCGATATTGAATGTGGTGGTGATTGTTATAGCCCTTTTCGGATTGTTTGCGCTTGCCTCCTATTCGATACAAAGAAAGATGAAGGAGATTGCAATTCGAAAAACCCTTGGTGCCGAGACCAAAACGTTATTAAAAGAACTTTCAAAACAATACATCCTTTTCTGCGTGATTGGATTTTTGATTGCGCTTTTTCCGGTGTATTTCCTGTTGGATAAATGGCTGGATAATTTTGCTTATCGAATTGACATTTCTGCGCTTCCTTTTGTAGTTGGATTTATAGCTTTACTCCTGCTGACTTTGGCGGTGGTGCTTTCGAGGGCGTATCAGGCGACAAGGGTGGATGTATTGCGGTATTTGAAGTATGAATAAGTGGGATTGAAAGATTGAAGGACTTAAAGATTAAAAGATTTAGAAACAATTAAAACATAAAAATTATGACACGAGTTATCTTATTTGCAACAGCATTATTATTGAGCTTAATGACCAATGCACAGGTTTCGGAAAACAGGACCGTTGGTGCTTTTACTAAAATCAAAGTTTCGCAGGGGATTGAATTGATTTATACCCAATCTTCTACTCAGGAAGTAAAAGTGGAAACGGATGATACGCAAAGAATGCAATACATCAAGACGGAAATCGAGGGTTCGACCTTGAAGGTTTACTTGGATACGAAAAACGCCCCGAAGCCAGAAAAAAAGAAACGCAAGAAAAACTACAACAGCTACAACGGCGTTAATTTCGATGTTTTGAAAGTGTATGTGAGTAATAACTTGGTGGATGATTTCAAGGTAAGCTCTTCTGCATCTTTGGTTGTACAAAATGGCTTGGATGCAAAAAATGTGATGATAGATTGTTCGTCAAGCGGAAGCTTTACAGGTACGCTAAAATGTTCGACTGTGGCAATCGACGCTTCATCGAGTTCGGATGTGGATGCGAACGTTGTTGCAGATGCCGTTAACGTAGTTACAAACAGTTCGGCTGATGTAGAACTATCCGGAACTACTGAAAAAATAACGATCAAATCGAGCAGTTCGGCAGATTGCAAGGCAAAAAACCTGATTGCCAAAACTGCCGTTGTGGAAGCCAGCAGTTCGTCTGATGCTGTTGTGTATGCTTCAGAAAAATTGACTGCAATTGCTTCTTCGAGTGCTTCGATTACTTATTTCGGAAATCCTGCGAATGTAGATAAAAGCGAGAGTTCATCAGGATCGGTAAGCAACCGATAATCATCATCAAACAATCAAAAAACGAACAGCATCATGCTTAAAAACTGGTTTAAAATATTCCTTTATCATACCAAGAACAACAAATTCTTTACGGCTCTAAATATCTTAGGACTTAGTTTAGGAATTGCGGGATTGGTGTTTGCAATCCTTTATTGGAACGACGAAAATGCTTATGACGGTTGGAATCCTGAAAATGAAAAAGTGTTTCAGGTAATGAACGAGATGGGGCCGAATATGATTTGGGTGAGCAATATCAGCCCAATCGAAACACACTTGAAAGAAATTCCTGAACTAGAAAGTTATTGTTATTTCAGGAACTTTTATTACGATGAAATTGTTGAATACAAAGGAAAAAAGGAGCAAATCAAGAAGATAACGGATGCTCAGACTACCTTTTTCGAATATTTTCCTTTCGAATTTATAAAAGGAAACATCAAGACCGCTTTACAGGACAATACCAGCATTGCATTATCGGAACAAACAGCACAGCTTATTTTTGGCAACGAAGAACCAATCGGAAAACAGATTCAATATTCGGGTCGAAATCTTGTTGTTCGAGGCGTGTATCGAATTCCTGGGAAATCTTCTGTTGCGCCGGATGCCGTTACCAATTTTATTGACAACCAACTGAAAAACGACAAAGATCAATGGGGAAATTTTAATTATGGATTGTTGCTGAAGCTAAAAGATCCTTCTCAGCAGGAATTAATAAAGAAGAAAATTGAAGGCCTTTATATCGAAAACCGTTCGGCTAAATTTGCGCAAGCCGAAGGCATATCATTAGACGAATACATCAAGAAAAACGGAACAACAAAAGTTATCTTGAGTCAGTTAAAACAAGCCCGACTTCACGCAATTGCAAATGGCTATCCAGAAGGACAAGGCAATTATCAGTTTCTGTTGATCATGGTTGGACTTTCGGTACTGATTTTGGTTTTGTCGATTGTCAACTACATCAATCTTGCCACTGCAAATGCCATAAAACGTGCGAAGGAAGTGGGCGTCCGTAAAATTGTCGGTGCTTCCAAAGGCAACATCATCAGGCAATTTATTTTTGAAACCGTGCTGATGACGAGTTTTTCAGTATTGCTTGCACTGGTAATCGTAGAACTTTCATTGCCGTACTATAACGAATTTTTAGAAAAAGAATTGATCCTGCAAGGAAGCCAGTTCTACCTGCAACTCATTTCGATTTTCATTATTGTCATCATAATGGCGGGAATTTTCCCTTCTGTTTATGTGGCCAATTTTGAAACCTTGAATGTCTTGAAAGGCAATTTCGGACGAAGCAAAAGTGGCATCTGGTTGCGCAACGGAATGCTTGTTTTCCAGTTTGCCATTGCCTCTTTCTTCATCATCGGGTCCTATATCGTCTATGAGCAGGTACATTACATTAGCACAAAAGACCTCGGCTTTAAAGGAGAGCAAGTGATGGATGTTTTCTACCGAAGATACGACAACGAGGAAAATCCTAAAGTAATCTATAACCGCTACCTGACCATTAAGCAAGAAGTAGCAAAAATTAAAGGCGTGGAAGAAGTTTCGGCCGGTGCCTTTACTTTCGGACACGGGGTAAATTCTTCTTCCGGATTCAAATACAAGGACGTCAACATCCAAGGCCAGAATATGGCGGTCGATTTTGAGATGCTCGATATGATGCAGATAAAAATCATTAAGGGGCGGAACCTTTCTACAAAATTTGCTTCGGATACCATCAATTCAATGCTCATCAACAAAACGGCAATGAAAATGATGAAGGAGGATCCTATCGGGAAAGAAATCGAGTGGAACGATTATAAGCTGAAGATTGTTGGCGTTGTCGATGATTTTCATGTTTTTGGCCCGCAGGCCGAAATCCCTCCAATGGCGTTCTTCCATTTCAAAACCGTCGATTGGATGTCGTATAATCTCGATCACTTTTTCATCAAAGTAAAATCCGAAGATATGGCGCAAACCATTGCCGATCTTGAGAAATTCTGGACCAAGAACGTCGATGTGAAATATCCGTTCAAATATGATTTTGTGGACAAAGGTTTTGCCCGAACCTACGAAAGCTTCGTCATGCAACGCAACCTGTTTTCACTGTTGAATGTAGTGGTAATCCTCATCGCCGTTTTCGGATTATTCGCCCTCGCCTCCTATTCCATCGAACGAAGAATGAAGGAAATCGCCATCCGAAAAACTTTGGGTGCCGAAACCAAGACATTGCTCAAAGAGCTTTCAAAACAATACATCGTGTTTTGCATCATCGGCTTCCTCATCGCCCTTTTTCCGGCCTATTATCTGCTCGAAAAATGGCTGGAGAATTTCGCCTTCAGGATCGATATTTCCCTATTGCCGTTCGCCATTGGATTCATCGCATTATTGTTTCTTACCCTAATTGTAGTGCTTTCCAAAGCCTATCAGGCAACGCGAATTGAGGTGTTAAAATATTTAAAATACGAATAATAAGGAGCAAATCAGAGGCATTTTCAGAAACCATATTCCAGCTTTACGTTGCAATCTTTTTGTTCTAAACCCCAGAACAAAAAGGATTTCCACTACAATCTGGGCTAGAGGAAATCTTTAGGCGCTTTTTAAACGTTCTCCTAAACGACAACAATATTCTTACGATGAAAAAACTAATTTTGAGTTTGCTCATAATTACTTCGAGCATTTTTGTGAATGGCCAGGAAAATTCCTGGTCATTGCAAAAGTGTTTTGATACTGCCATGCAAAACAGCATCGACATCAAGATCAAGCAACTCGAGGTCTCCAAAGCCCAAAAACTCTACACACATCCTCTTTTGGAATTGTTCCCGAGCGTGAGTTTAAACGGAAATCACAATTACAATTTCGGTTCAACCATCGACCCGACAACCAACAACAGGGTGAGCTCTGATATACAATGGGACAATTTTTTTCTGAATGCGAATATCAACATCCTCGACTTTAATAATTTGGCGACAGCTAAGAAAAACAAGATGGAAATTGAAATGGCAAAAGCCGACAAATCGGTCATTGAATACGAATACAAACTGCAATTGCTTGAAAAATATTTCGATGCATTATTTTCTCAAGAGCTATTGAAAATCCAAAAGGAACAACTCAAAAACAGTACGTTCAATCTCAAGAGAATCGAGAAAGAAGTTGAAATCGGAAACAAGCCTCAAAGCGATTTATACGACATACAACTGAGTTTTTCACAGGACGAAAAGCGCCTTTTGGAAGCCGAACAATTGTTTGAAACCCAAAAACTGCAACTTTTTCAATTGATGAATTTCAAGGTTGAAAATTTGGATGATGTGGTTCTGGAAACGTATTTGGCAAATGAAACCGAAATTGTTTTGACCGAAATCAAAAATCCGAAACTTCAATTTGCTGAACTGGCCTATAAAGTTTCGAAAACAGACATTTCGATTCAGCGTTCTGTCAACCGTCCGACACTTTCGGCGTTCTATCAATTGTCCAGTTTTTATTCTTCACCAATCAATCAACCCAATGCGAATGTTGCCGGTTTCCGAACTCAGTTGGACGATAATAAAAACCATCAGGTTGGTCTGCAAATGAGTATTCCGCTTTTTACTGGATTCAGAAATAGCAAGCGCATCAAGGCTTCCAAGATAGAATCGGAACGTACAAAATTGGTTTCGGAACAGGAAAAAATCAAAATCGAACAGCAAATTGAACTCGAAAACACGCGTAAAAAACAATATGCTAAGTTGTCTAATAATCTGGGAAACACTTTGAAATATGCTCAAGAATCATTCAAAACCACTCAGTCGAAATTCACAAGCGGAAAAATTGACGCCGTAGGTTACAATGCTGTAAAAAACCAATTGCTTTCTTCAGAATATGATTTTCTGAAAAATAATCTATTCATGCAATATGCTTCGCTAAAAATAAATTTAATTCAAAAAAACGAATTATAATCTGACAATACCACCATAAACAAAACCAATCCTTTATCTTTATTTTAAGAACATTTCGTATTATCTTTGCAATCTAAATTCAATCTTAATAAATCGCAATTGAAAAGAGTTGCACACCCTATATGAAATTAGATAGAAAAGAGATACTCAAAGCCTTAGAATCATTAACTATTGCTGGAGAAGGAAAAAATATGGTCGAAAGCGGAGCCGTTACAAATGTGGTTACTTTTGGCGAAGAAGCAATCGTAGATTTGACGATTTCGACACCAGCAATGCACATCAAAAAACGCGCTGAGGACGATATTCGTAAATTAATCCAAGAAAAATTCAATCCGGAAGCCAAAGTAAAGGTGAATATCAAGGTTGAAGCTCCTGAAAAACCAAATGAAATCAAAGGAAAAGCCATTCCTGGAATCAAAAATATTATTGCCGTTGCCTCTGGAAAAGGTGGTGTAGGGAAATCTACCACTACTGCGAATCTTGCAGTAACTTTGGCAAAAATGGGATTCAATGTTGGTGTTTTGGATGCTGATATTTACGGTCCGTCAATGCCAATTATGTTTGACGTCGAAACCGAAAAACCAATCTCTGTAACGATTGACGGAAAATCAAAAATGAAACCAATCGAAAGCTACGAAGTAAAAATACTTTCTATTGGGTTTTTCACAGCTCCGAGCCAAGCCGTAATCTGGAGAGGACCAATGGCTTCAAAAGCCTTGAACCAAATGATTTTTGATGCAGATTGGGGAGAACTTGATTTCATGCTGATCGATTTGCCTCCTGGAACTGGAGATATCCACCTCTCGATTGTTCAATCGTTGCCAATCACCGGAGCGGTTATCGTGAGCACGCCACAAGCCGTAGCCTTGGCCGATGCTAAAAAAGGAGTTGCCATGTTCCAATCGGACAGTATTAATGTTCCTGTTTTGGGAATTATTGAAAACATGGCCTATTTCACACCAGAAGAATTACCTCAAAACAAATACTACATTTTCGGACAAGAAGGAGCAAAAAATCTTGCAGAAGATTTAAACGTGCCTTTCCTTGGAGAAGTGCCAATCGTACAGTCTATTCGTGAAGCGGGAGATTACGGTCGTCCGGCTGCTTTGCAAACAGGTTCGCCTTTGGAAACGGTTTTCGAAGAAATCGCTCGAAATGTAGTGCAGGAAACGGTAAGCCGAAATGAAAACCTTCCTCCATCGGAAGCAGTAAAAATTACAACAATGGCAGGTTGTTCTGCTGTTAAAAAATAATTAGATAATATGCGAATTAGCTGATTAGCTAATTTTCTAATTGACACATTGAAATTATGACAACAGAAGAAATTAAATCAAACGTACTGAAAGCATTGGATGAAATCCGTCCTTTCCTTGAGTCTGATGGCGGAAACATTTCGCTAATCGACATTGAAGATGACAAGCACGTTAAAGTGCGTCTAGAAGGTGCCTGTATCTCTTGCAGTGTCAACCAAATGACGTTGAAAGCAGGTGTGGAAACTACCATTAAGAAATATGCGCCGCAGATTGAAACTGTGGTAAACGTAGCATAACTATTTCCAATATTTTTATGTTTCAAATCATTCGCCCATCAAAAAGCATAATGGTTTGAAACATAAATTTACTTTTTAGCTTTTTTACTTTTGTTTGAACACAAAACGTTCCAGTTTTAGTTTTTCTTTTAATTTATAAACTGACAATTGTCATAAAATAACCTTCAATGTTTCGAGTACTTTGTACCAGAAATTCAGAAACCTTAAACAATGATTGAAACAGATATATTAATAATCGGTGCTGGTCCTACTGGACTTTTTACCGTTTTTGAAGCTGGACTTTTAAAATTAAAATGCCATATCATCGACGCTCTTCCACAACCAGGTGGTCAATTAGCAGAGCTTTATCCTAAAAAACCTATTTTTGATATTCCTGGTTATCCTTCCGTTTTGGCAGGTGACTTGGTTGATAATTTGATGGATCAGATCAAGCAATTCCAACCGGGATTTACCTTGAACGAAAAAGCCGAAACCATCGAGAAACAGGAAGACGGAAGCTTTATCGTAACGACTGATAAAGGTACAAAACATGCTTGTAAAGCCGTTGCTATCGCAGGTGGTTTGGGAAGTTTTGAACCAAGAAAGCCTTTGATTGAAGACATTGAATTCTACGAAGACAAAGGTGTTGAATATTTTGTAAAAGACCCAGAATTGTTCCGTGATAAGAAAATTGTGATTGCCGGCGGAGGCGATTCTGCTTTGGATTGGAGCGTCTTCCTTGCAAATGTTGCTTCAGAAGTTACGTTGATTCATAGAAGAAATGAATTCCGTGGTGCTTTGGATTCTGTTGAAAAAGTGCAGGAATTGAAACACGCTGGAAAAATCAACTTGATAACTCCTGCAGAAGTTGTAGGACTTAATGGTGCCGAACATTTGGAATCTATTGATATAGAAGAAAACGGAGCACACCGAAACATTAAAACCGATTATTTTATCCCGCTTTTCGGATTGTCGCCGAAGCTTGGGGCAATTGCCAATTGGGGATTGGAAATCGAGAAAAATGCCATCAAAGTGAACAATGCCTTGGATTATCAAACCAATATTGAAGGTATTTATGCAATTGGCGATGTGAATACCTATCCTGGAAAATTAAAATTGATTCTTTGTGGTTTCCATGAAGCCACTTTGATGTGTCAAAGCGTTTACAATAAATTAAACCCTGGAAAGAAATATGTATTGAAATACACAACTGTTTCAGGTGTTGATGGTTTCGACGGAACTCGTAAAGAAGCCGAAAAAGCAGTCGTTAAATCAATCGAATAATTATGTCGCAGGACGTTACTATAAAAATCACTGACCGAGAAGGCATCCAGCACGAAGTTCAAGCGCCAACGGACATGAACATGAACATAATGGAATTGGTTCGTGCATACGAATTGGCTCCAGAAGGAACTATTGGTGTTTGTGGCGGAATGGCAATGTGTGCTTCTTGTCAATGCTATATTACGAACGATGTTGCCTTGCCAGAAATGGGCGACGATGAAGAAGCAATGCTTTCGGAAGCATTCAATGTAAAATCAAATAGCCGTTTGGGATGCCAGATTCATATAACAGAAGATTTGGAAGGTTTGGAATTGGAGCTAGCTCCAGAATATTAAAATTTCTTCCTTTATAAAATTAAAACAGCCCGAAAGTAATTCAACTTTCGGGCTGTTTCGTTTTAACCAAAAACAATTATTTTTTAACAAACTTCAGTGTCTTAACTGCCGTTTCTTTTTCAATTCTGATAAAATAGATTCCAGAACTCAAATCAGAAGTATTGATCGACAAATCTGTATCTGAAGAAATAACTTTTTGAGCAATTACTTGACCTAAACTGTTATATATACTGTAAGCAGAAGGCAAATCTGCCGTTTCTCCAATTGAAATTGTAAGTACATCTGTAGCAGGATTCGGATATACCGAAACCATTTCCAAAGCATCATAAGTAGAAGTACCTAAAGTTGACTGACAAGCAAGTGAACTTCCTAAAGTTGATCTTCTTGGAGAGTTTTGCAGAACGGCCAATATCCTTGCTTTTTGATCTAAGGTAAAAATATTCATACATGTATCATTGGTATAATCCATATAATTTTCAGTCATATCATTCCCAGGTGCAGGACATGAATTATAAACTTCAGCACAATCATAATTTTCCCAACCAGCAACAGGTGTATCAGCACAATAATCGGTACCACTGCAATCAATATCGTTGAACATTTGACTTCCCATATCACCCCAAATGTGTCTCAATCCAAAACAATGTCCAATTTCGTGAGTGGCAGTTCTTCCTTTATCAATGTCATCAAAATAGTTTCCTGGAGCAAAATCAGATGATCCAAAAGCTCTCCAATCGATAACTACTCCATCAGTAGTTGCCAATCCTCCATTAACATTAATTCCTTGAAGACCGGAATTACTCGGGAATTGTGCATATCCTAAGGTTCCCCACATTTCATCATCCTCATCATCACTGAAATGACAAACCCAAATATTAAAATACTGAGTAGGATCCCAAATTGTATTTGGTTTTAGATTATTTTCAACAGATGTTTCTGTATTCCAGCTCGCAACATTCAGATTGACCCTATCAATTCCATTAGTAGCAGTTCCATCAGGTTTTCTTTGAGCCATACAAAATTCAACTTCTATATCCGCTCCAATTGCACTTGTGTTGTGACCTGGAGTTCCGAGCATCCTTCTAAAATCCTGATTCAATACGGTAATTTGCGAAAGTACTCGTGCATCCGAAATATTCTCATTCACCCCAATTGCATCTCCGTTATGAATAACATGAACCACTACTGGAATGGTTACAATAGTATTGGCACTTTTTCCGCTTTGCATACTGCGTTTCACAGCTTCAACCTTTGGTGCCAACCAAGCCTCAAACTCTGCGTTGGTAGCACGCCCTTTTACAGTTTCCTGCAAATGCTCTTCATATTCTGATGAAACACATTTTACAATTCCTGTCGATGGATTGATCGATTTTACATTTCTTCCAAAAACTTTTCTTCCATTCGAGTCCGTGTTCTGTCCAAAAGAAACCATCGAAATCAGCATAACCAAATAAGTAAGTTTTGGCAAACTTTTCCTTTTCATTATAATCTTATTAATTTATTAATAGCAGAGATTTGACTCTTCTTGCTAGCCTAAATATTTTTAGGCGCGCTAAATTAACAATTAATCCTTATGTCCGTTAAAAATCTTCAAATTTTTATCAAAATCAATTCAACTACTCCGTTTTCGTTAAACATTAAAAAATTATTCTGAAAAATTGGCATAAAAAAAGAGCCCTACAATGTAAGGCTCTTTCTATATGAATAAAAAACAATTATTTTGCTTCCTTATTTGCTTTTGCAATATATTTCTCCAATGCCATTGTCATCGAAGGTGCTTCTGGAGACGGCGCCATAATATCCACTCTCAATCCATGATCAACAGCTTCTTTTTGTGTTGTGCTTCCAAAAACCGCAATTCTTGTATTGTTTTGTTCGAAATCAGGAAAATTCATGAACAATGATTTGATTCCTGTCGGGCTAAAGAATGCCAAAACATCATAATAAACATCCGCCAAGTCTGACAAATCACTCATTACCGTTTTATATAATGTTGCTACTGTCCAATCAACTTTCAAACCATTTAACGTTTGAGGAACATCTGCATTCAACTGATCAGAAGCCGGTAACAAGAACTTTTCGTCTTTGTATTTTTTAAACAACGAAGACATATCTGCGAAATCCTTCTGGCCTACATAAATCTTACGCTTTCTATACACCACATATTTTTGAAGATAGAAAGCAACTGCTTCCGACTGGCAAAAATATTTTAAATCTTCAGGAACTTTATAACGCATTTCATCTGCAACTCTAAAAAAGTGGTCAACAGAATTTTTACTCGTCAGGATGATGGCCGTGTAGTTGTTAAAGTCGATTTTCTGAAGTCGAACATCCTTTGCACTAACGCCTTCAACGTGTATAAAAGGCCTGAAATCAATTTTTACTTTATGCTTTTGTTGTAGCTCAAAGTATGGCGAATTCTCTACTTTAGGCTCCGGTTGCGACACCAAAATTGTTTTCACTTTCATATTTGATATTTTCTAATGCACTAACTTCTCGTAAACCAATAATAAATAAAATAGTAAGGTGCTATTTCAAGTGCGCAAAGATACAAAATAAAATAAAACAACTTACCGATTATTAAGTTTTGATAGATTTTTAAGGAATTCAAATAAGTTAGCAGGTTTGCAACCAAAACAATGCCGATAAGCACGTAAATTACCATTATCGATACATTATCATTATAAAACAGAAAAACATTAATAGGAAGAAGCAATAAAGAAATGTAAGTCCTATAGTTAACTTTCTGTAAATTATATTGCTCCACAAACTCTTCCATATTAAAAGAAGTCGCAATAATTTTTTCAATCAAGTATTTAGAAAGTATGAAAACCCCTATCAACGTTACAATCTGAATGTACAACACCCAATCGGCTTTGGAAACATAACCAAAATACGCCAAAATCAGCTGAGCGAAAAAAGCAAGCGAAATCAACTGCACCACAAACAATGCAATGTTAAACCAGCTCATCAAATGCGAACTGTCCTTGTAAATCTTGTTGTATTTATCAGAGAAAAGCAACCTCATAAAATCGCTAAAACGGCTCTCAAAACTCGTTCTCGCAACCGCAATCAACACAAAACTAAGCACAAACAAAACCGTTGCCCAATCCTTGTTTTCCAACACGCGTTCCTGTAAAATAGCATCCATCATAGTCCCGCAAAGATAACAATTCGGCAACCAAATTCAACTTCAATAAAAAATTTCAAACGTAATAATTAGGAGCAAAACGCTTGGGCATATTTGGAAGCCATATTCCCGCCTTCCTTCCAAAACTTTTTGTTCTTAAAGAAAGAACAAAAAGGTTTTTCCCTCCAGTCGGGGCTATAAAACAATCCGTTTTCACTTCAGAAACATTCATACATTGCGAAATCGCATCAAAACCAAAAATTATTATAATTTAATTAAGACCTAACATCCATAAAAAGTTTATTTTTGCGTGGAAATTTAAAGAGTTTATGAACGACGGTATTGTTATAATTCCTACCTATAACGAAATTGAAAACATCGAAAGCATTATCAGAGCAGTGTTTTCTCTCCCAAAGCCCTTTCATATACTCATTGTCGACGATAATTCGCCTGACAAAACCGCTCAAAAAGTAATAGAGCTCCAAGAAGAATTTCCCGATCGCCTTTTTATCGAACAAAGAGAAAAAAAAGCAGGCTTGGGAACCGCCTATGTCCACGGATTCAAATGGGCAATAGCAAAAAAATACAATTACATTTTCGAAATGGATGCCGATTTCTCGCACAATCCAGCCGATTTAGAACGATTGTATGATGCCTGCCATTTCGGGAGAGGCGATGTTGCCATCGGATCACGATATATCACGGGCGTAAATGTTGTAAACTGGCCTTTAAGCAGGGTTTTGCTCTCCTATTTTGCATCCGTCTATGTTCGATTGATTACCGGAATGAAAATCCAAGATGCTACTGCAGGATTTATGTGCTACAAGCGTCAAGTATTGGAATCCATCAACCTCGACAAGATAAAATTTATAGGTTATGCCTTTCAGATTGAAATGAAATACAGGGCCTACGCCAAGAAATTTGAAATAATAGAAGTCCCGATCATCTTTACCGACAGGGCAAAAGGACAATCAAAAATGAGTGGCTCGATCATCAAGGAAGCCGTTTTTGGAGTCATCTCGCTTAGAATGCGACAGTTTTTTAATAGATTATAAGAAAAAGAAAAAATGAACAGGGTTTTAATCAAAAATGCCAAAATCGTTAACGAAGGAACTATTTTCGAAGGAGATTTGCTCATAGAAGACAAATACATCGTAGAAATAGCCGAAAGTATCAGCGCCAAATCATCCACAACAAAAATCATCGATGCAGAAGGAAACTATCTGATTCCAGGTGCCATCGACGACCAAGTACACTTCAGAGAACCGGGATTGACACATAAAGGAAACATCGCTTCTGAATCCAGAGCCGCTGTTGCCGGAGGAATCACGTCTTTCATCGAGCAACCCAATACGGTGCCGAATGCGGTAACACAAGAATTACTCGAACAAAAATACCAAATTGCTTCCGAGACATCGTTTGCCAACTACTCCTTCATGATGGGTGGCACCAACGACAACTTGGAAGAAGTACTGAAAACAAATCCAAAAAATGTTGCCGGTATAAAACTATTCTTAGGTTCTTCAACCGGAAATATGCTGGTGGACAACGAAGAAGTCTTGGAAAAAATATTCTCCAGCACGCCAATGCTTATCGCCGTTCATTGCGAAGACGAAGCCACCATAAAAGCAAATCTAGAAAAATACAAAGCCGAATACGGCGATGATGTTCCAGCAACGGTTCATCACTTAATAAGAAGCGAAGAAGCTTGTTACATTTCTTCTTCAAAAGCAATTGCATTGGCAAAGAAAACGGGAGCACGCTTGCACATCTTCCACCTTTCTACAGCAAAGGAAATGGAATTGTTTACCAATAAAATTCCATTGGAGGAAAAGAAAATCACCGCCGAAGTCTGCATCCATCATTTGTGGTTCACGAATGAAGATTATGCAAAAAAGGGCAATTTCATCAAATGGAATCCGGCCGTAAAAACGCAAAAAGACAAGGATGCGCTTTGGGAAGCCTTGCTTGACGACCGAATTGACGTTATCGCAACCGATCACGCTCCACATACTTTGGAAGAAAAAAGCCTTCCTTACTTGCAAGCTCCATCAGGCGGCCCTTTGGTTCAGCACGCTGTGGTAGCAATGTTTGAGGCACATCACCAAGGAAAAATTTCGGTAGAAAAAATCGTGGAGAAGATGGCACACAATCCTGCAAAAATCTTCAAGATTGAAAAAAGAGGTTTCATTAAGGAAGGTTATTATGCCGATTTGGCCATCGTAAATCCCGGAATGCCTTGGAACGTAAAGAAAGACAACATTTTATACAAATGCGGATGGTCGCCATTTGAAGGTTATAACTTTAAGTCGAGAATAACGCATACCTTTGTAAACGGACAATTGGTTTACAACAATTTCAAAGTAAAGGACATTAAATGTGGCGAGCGTTTGCTTTTTGACCGTTAAAAATTTCTAGCATGAAAAAGATATTTTGTTTTTTTATTGGAGCGCTTCTACTGTTCAGCTGTCAGCAAAATGCAATCGACAAGCCGGATAACCTTATCGATGAAGATACCATGGAAGACATTATCTATGATTTGGCAGTTTTGGAAGCCATTAAGCAAAATAATCCTTCTTCCCTCGAAAATAAAAACATCACGGCTTCCACTTATGTTTACGACAAATATGACATTGACAGTTTGCAATTTGTGAACAGCAACCATTATTATGCTTCGGATGTTCACAATTACCTGAAGATGTATCAACGGATTGAGGAGCGATTGGGAAAAGAAAAGACTGAAATGGACACCATTGTTGCTCGGGAGTCTAAAAAAAACACAAAGACCAAACCTCAAAAAGCATTAAAAAGCATAGACTCAATGAGAAATAACCTAAAGTTGAAGGCAAAATAATTCTTAATACTAAGGCCTGTAAACTTTTGAAATTTCTTGAATATAAGTAGAGATAGGAGTAAATTCAAATCCCAGTTCGTCTTTTATTTTTCTATTTGCATACAAATCGGTTGTATGAAGCGATTTCGCAACTGCCATTGAGAGTTTCCTTTTGGAGAAAAACAAATTGGCTCTAAGCCAATCGAGTCGCCAGGCAATTTCGGTCATCCATTTTTTGGCGTAGGCAGTTGGCTTTTTGGCACCCAAACTTTCTGCAATTGTATCAATAAGGTCTTGAAAAATTACATTTTCTGCAACAAGAACATATCGCTCTCCCGAAATGTTGCTTTTCATCAACAAAGCCATCACCTTCACAACATCTTCAACTGCAATAAATCCTGTAGAACCTTTGGTATAATACTTTGTCCCTTTTGCAACAGTGGTAAAGATTTTGCCGCTTCCTTCTTTCCAAAAACCTGGACCAAAAATCACGCCCGGATTGACTACTACAGCTTCCAAACCTTCCTGTTGCCCGCGCCAGATTTCCATTTCGGCTCCATATTTTGAAATGGCGTAGTCGCTGTGTGGCTTTTCAGGATTCCAGTCGGTTTCTTCATTGATGGAATTAAGGATGGGAGTTGCTTCTTGATGATTTACTTTTGGAAGATCGCCCAAGGCGGCAATCGAACTTACATAGCATAATTTCTTGACGTTTTTAGCCAGACAAAAATTGACAATATTGGCCGTTCCTTCGATATTGATTTTGCGGATTTTTTCCTCATCGGTTGGTTCAAAGGAAATGAAGGCGGCACAATGATAGACATGTTCGATGTTTTCGAAGGCAATTTCCAAAGAAGGAATGTCGTTGATATCGGCTTGAAGCCAATGAATCTTATCGAATAATAATTCCTTGTTGTAAAGTTTGAAAAGTGATTTTGTTTTTGCAATTGAATTTTCACTTCTGTAAATAGCCGAAACAGTATCTCCATTTTCGAGTAAATGCAGTATCAAATGCGAACCTACCAAACCTGTTGCTCCTGTGACTAAAACCATAGTGGCAAAGGTAATGAGATATTTTGGGAACTGGAATTTTGAAGATCGTTATTCATTAAATTTAAAA
>NZ_JBMGQS010000043.1:0-21198 GCF_049060005.1 Flavobacterium sp. PLA-1-15
CTTTTGAAATTTTCGAACATTTATTGAATCCCTATACCGTTTTACAAAATGTAAAATGCGACAAATTATTAATATCCATTCCATTACGATTGTGGTTTTCTCCTGCTTACAGAAGCAAAACCGATATGTGGGACCGTCATTATCACGAATTTGAAGATTGGCAATTGGATTGGCTTTTAGAAAAAACGGGGTGGAAAATTACTGCTCGTGAGAAATTTACTCATCCGGTAAAAAAATTAGGTTTTAGACCTTTGTTGCGTTATTTCACGCCAAGATATTATATCGTTTTTGCCGAAAGGAAATAGTTTTCAGTCTATGAAATATTACATTGTCATTCCATCGCATAACGAAGAAAAACTCATTTCTTTGACCTTGCAATCTTTGGTTGAACAAACTGCTTTGCCTGATAAATTGGTGGTTGTAAATGACAATTCTACAGATAAAACTGCCGAAATTGTTTTGGCTTTCGCCGAAAAATATCCTTTTATTTCATTAGTCAATAAAACTTCGGATGCAATCCACTTACCGGGAAGTAAAGTAATCCAAGCATTCCAAAAAGGATTTGAAACGTTGGATGATCAATACGATTTCATCGTAAAAGCAGATTCTGACTTGATTTTTCCAAATAATTATTTCGAAACCATCATTAACCATTTCAATTCCGATGAAAAAATCGGGATGACGGGAGGTTTTTGCTATATCGAAAAAAATGGCGAGTGGGTTTTGGAAAATCTTACCGATAAGGACCATATTCGCGGAGCGTTAAAAGCCTATCGAAAAGAAACTTTTAAAGAAATCGGCGGATTGAAACCTGCTATGGGCTGGGATACAGTAGATGAATTATTGTGTAAATTCTACGGATGGAAAGTTGTTACAGATGCTTCGTTGAAAGTAAAACATCTAAAACCAACCGGAGCAAGTTATAACAAAACCGCTCGTTACAAACAGGGGGAAGCGTTTTACACTTTGGGTTACGGTTTTTGGATTACGGCAATCGCTTCGGCAAAATTGGCCATGATGAAGAAAAAACCTTTGCTTTTTATTGATTACATCAAAGGCTTTCTAAAGGCAAAATCTTCGAAAAAACCACTTCTAGTTACTTTAGAACAAGCGAAATTCATCCGCAATTATCGCTTGAAAAAAATGAAGGAAAAGTTATTTTAAATATAAAAACTCCAATCTCGTAACCATAACTCATAACTAATCGTTATTTTTGAACATATTTAATGCTATGATGTTAATCCGATATTTATCGCAAATAGGAAGGTATTTCCTGATGTGGAAAGAAATTTTCAATAAGCCTACAAAATGGAAAGTCATGAAAGGACTTATCCTAAAAGAAATTGATGATTTGATTATTGATTCGCTTGGAATTGTGGCTTTTATCTCGTTCTTCGTGGGCGGGGTTGTTTCCATTCAAACCGCTTTGAACCTTACCAATCCTTTGATTCCGAAATACCTTATTGGTTTTGCTACTCGTCAATCTGTAATTCTTGAATTTGCGCCAACCTTTATTTCCATCATCATGGCGGGAAAAATGGGATCCTTTATCACATCAAGTATTGGAACAATGCGAGTTACGGAGCAAATTGATGCTTTGGAAGTGATGGGTGTAAACTCCTTGAACTACCTTGTATTTCCAAAACTAATAGCACTACTACTCTATCCTTTTGTCATTGGAATTTCCATGTTTTTAGGTGTTCTAGGCGGATGGATCGCGGCAGTTTATGGCGGATTTGCTTCGAGTGATGATTTTATTTATGGAATCCAGACTGAATTTATTCCGTTTCATATTGCGTATGCCTTTATAAAAACCTTTGTCTTTGCTCTTTTATTGGCTACTATTCCTTCTTTTCACGGTTATTACATGAAAGGTGGTGCTTTGGAAGTTGGTAAAGCAAGTACGGTAGCGTTTGTTTGGACATCTGTTACTATTATTTTGATCAATTACATTCTAACCCAATTACTTTTAAGCAAATGATAGAGGTAAAAAACATAGAGAAATCGTTTGGCGACAGCAAGGTTTTAAAAGGTATTTCCACCGTTTTTGAGACTGGAAAAACCAACCTTATTATTGGACAAAGTGGTTCTGGGAAAACGGTTTTATTGAAATCACTTTTAGGCATTCACACACCCGATTCAGGCCAAATTATTTTTGACGGAAGAGTTTATTCCGATTTGTCTCCTGATGAAAAGAGAGCACTTAGAACTGAAATTGGAATGGTTTTCCAAGGGAGTGCGTTGTTTGACTCGATGACTGTAGCTCAAAACGTTGCTTTCCCATTGAAGATGTTTACCAAAAATAATCGTTCGGAAATTAACGACCGTGTAGACTTTGTCTTGAAAAGGGTAAATTTGATTGATGCCCATCATAAATTGCCTTCAGAAATTTCGGGAGGAATGCAAAAACGTGTTGCGATTGCAAGGGCAATTGTAAACAATCCTAAATATTTGTTTTGTGATGAACCAAATTCTGGTTTGGACCCGAATACTTCTACCATTATAGATAATTTGATTAAGGAAATTACTGAAGAATACGATATTACAACCGTTATCAATACCCACGACATGAACTCGGTTATGGAAATTGGCGAGAACATTCTTTTCTTAAAAAATGGTGTAAAAGCTTGGCAAGGCAACAAAGAACAGATTTTTGTTACCGATAACGAAGCAGTTGTGGAATTTGTTTATTCTTCGAATTTATTTAAAAAAGTAAGAGAAGCCCACTTGAAGGATTTGAAATAAATCAATGGGTCTTATACACCCAACCCGTTCTTTCTTCACCATCTTTCATTCTTACATAATAAAAATAAGTTGCATCTGGTAGTTCTCTATCTTTAAAATCCTGTCCATACCAATCGGATTTATAATTTTCTTTTTCATAAACCAAACGGCCGTAACGGCTGTAAATTTTCAGATTCAATATGTCAAAACCTGACAAATCGAAAAAGTCGTTATCGCCATCATCATTAGGTGAAATGCCTTTGGGGATTCTGCAAACTGTACTGGCAACATTAAAATCTTGAAAGTAAGAACAACCTGCTGAATTTGTAACCGTAAGCGTGTACAAACCAATAGGTTGATTTGTTACTGATATTGGATTTTGGCTTGCGGTAAAACCATTTGGCCCTGACCAACTATACAAAACATTTTCTTCTTCGAAAGAATTTCCTGAGGATAGTGCTCTCAGAATATAATTATCTTCGTTGCTTTCACATCCTCCAACTATTACAAATTCCGGAAAATCATTTACATTTAAGGTTGTTGAAACGGGTTCAGATTCACAACCATTTAAAATTATTTTTAACGTATAGATTCCATCATTGGCGGAAGTTGGATTTTCAATAATAGGATTTTGTTGGTTTGAGATGAAACCATTTGGCCCGGACCATTGGTAAGTTCCAGATGTAATATTGGAAGCAAACAATTGTAAAGGTTCATTAGTGCAAATCACTGAATCAAAAGAGATTTCTGGTGTTTCTGGAATTGATTTAATGATGATATTTAAAGTTGATTCATCTGAATTATTACAAGAATCACTCACTTTATATTTGAATTGATAAGCGCCCGATTGCAAGGCTGAAGCGTTCCAATTACTCCCTGAAAGCATTCCGCTGTTGGTAGTTTCCTGCCAAGTTCCACCTTCATCATAATTCGATAATAATGAAAATAAATTGATCTGGCCTGGAGCACCGCAATAAGTTGGATTCAATGGAGTTCCCGCTTCAGGCAAATCATCATTTAAAAACACATCAATATCCGAAGTAAAATTGATGCAAGAAGCTGGATTATCTGCATAAAAAACTCGGACGTGATAGGTTCCTGAATCTGTAACCGGGTCAAATGTTGTAAAATTCAAAGTGTTAGAAGTACTTAAAATTGTTGTTGTGTTATTGTCTTTCCACCATTCATAACTTAAAAAAGGAAATGAAAGAACGGAAAGTGATACGTTTTGACCAGTGCACAAGTTAGCCGTTTCTATCGGAAATCCATTTGAATTGCCAATTTCATAATCGGCTTGCAAGATATTTCCGCAGTTGTCCTCAACCTCAATCCCATAAACAGCCGCCTCAATCCCTAGAAAAAGACTTGATTCTTGATTATCAATAGTAAATGGATTTCCGTTTTTGGTAATTATTTTATAATCAAAAGGAGCTACTCCTGATGCGTCCACGATAACATCATGAGTACCATCTTGGCATGAAACACTGACCACGTTGTTAATCTTTGGCTTAGCCAAAAAATCAAATTCTTGGATAGTTACAATACAATTTTGACTACTGGCGGCATTCCCAAAAATATTATACCTTCCTAAAACCCTAAAATGTCCATAACCTGTTATATTGTATGTAATTACATTTGATGGAAGCGGAATAGAATTCGAATTTGCCGGTGTTGCATTTTCAATATAATCTACTCCCGTAAATGGATGTTCCCAAACATTATTAACTGGATCGAATTTTTGGAGCCAATAGGACATTGGATTGGAAACATTTCCTTGTGAAAAAACCTGCAAATCGAACGAGCCACAATTTTCCATAACATTTACCGTTGCAGTCTGCTCATAAGTACCTACAGGACAAGTAAGCTCATGCTCATTACCACAAATATCGAGTGTCTTAAAAATATACGTTCCTTGCGGAAGTGAATTCATGAAAAAGTTGAAAGAAATGCCATCAATGTTGGAAGATACATCGTATGGCAGAGTAAAACCTGCTGCTTGTGGAGCTTGAATAATTTTTACATTAGCAAAATCACTTGAAGTAACGATGCCAACACTTCCAAAACCCATTTCACATCCATTCAAGATTGTTCTTAAAGGAGGCAACACATCTGGGATATCAACATCAATCTCCCTTATATGCTCTACTCCACAAATATCAATTAACGATAAAAGATATTGACCCTCGGGTAAATCTTCTAACAAAAAACTATTTGTTCCAGATGGTGTCAAAACATGTGGTGTGCTATGCGGATATGCAGTTGGAGCTATCATGACAGTGGCACTAATTGCATTTAAAATTGTATATTTAACCGAATTGCAACCTGTTAGTTCTGATGTAATGGTGAGTTCTGTAACAGGAAATGCTAAACTTCCTGTACTTTGAAAAACATTTCCACAACCATCGCTCACCTCTAAGCTATAACTAAAGGATTGATTTGGAAACAGTGGGATTTCTTCCGAAATAGTAATCAAATCTTCATCGCCATTGGTCAATACTTGATCCATTATTACCTGCTCACCCGAAGGAAGTGTCAATACATAATGAAGGCTTATTGGATAGATAAAATCTTGTTCACTTGCGTTATTTAATGTTTGGGTGACAGAAGCGGTATTACAATCGGCACTTGTAATCGTATTTACTAACCCAATTTGCAAACCTGCTCCAGCAAAATCTATAAGATTATAATTCTGTACAATTCCATCTCCACAATTATCAAAAACCCTGATTAAATATACACCAGGGGTCAAACCTGTGAAAACATTTGATGTTTGCAATGGCTTTAAAACTGGGCCTGAAATAATTTCATATTGTACGGGAATCCCTTGCGTTACATTTAATGTAATTTTTTGATCGCAAAGATGGCTAGCTCCTGTCATTGAATATTCAAGTTGTACAACCTGATTCAACACTGTTACATCTTGCTGTTGTGAATTACTCTCAGTTCCTAATGATTGTGTAGCTATTATTCTATATGTTCCAGAGGAAAGACCGCTATATGTATTTCCAGAAGTAGTGCCTACTGCGGTGGTTGTATTGGGCAATAAATAAATCGAATAAATAATCGATGCGCTGGGAGTTATTCCAGTAGCATTAAATGATATTGAACCATTATCTTCACACGTTTCATTTGTTACTGTAACATTTAATGAAAAGGGAGGGATTTGAGAAAATGTCAACTGCGAAAAAAGTAAAAACAGTATAATTCCGAAATTAAATCCGGAGAATTGACAAGTAGTTCTTTTCATCTTTAAAAATTTAGGCTTCTAAAGATATGAAAATCAATAATTCAAATGATAAAATGTAGTACTTTTTTGAAATTTTAAAGAATAAATGCTCCAGTCTACTTATTAGTTTCAATTCTCGCAACAATCGACTTGATTTCCTGCTCTTTCCCTTTTGGAAAAATAAGCAACACATCTTCCTTGTCAACAATAATGTAATCGCTTAAACCGTCGATAATAATCAATTTTGATGCATCCGTTCTGATAATATTATTGGATGCATTTTCCAAAAATACTTTCGCATTTACAACGGCATTATTGTTCGCATCTTTTCGTAATTTTTCATGAAGCGAACCCCAGGTTCCGAGGTCATTCCAATCAAAATCAGCAGGCAAAACATATACATTATTCGCATTTTCCATGACCGCATAATCAATTGAAATGTTTTCGGCAAGAGCATAATTTTTAAGAATAAAATCTGCTTCAGCATCGGTATTGTAAACCGGAATTCCTTCCGAAAATAAAGCCAACATTTGTGGTTGGAATTTCTCGAAAGCTTCTAAAACAGATTGTATACTCCAGATAAAAATTCCTCCGTTCCAGAGAAAATTACCACTTTCTAAAAAAGACTTAGCCGTTTCATAATCTGGTTTTTCTCTAAAATGACTAACCTTTTTTACCTGATTTTCATCCGATTTATTGTATTCAATATAACCAAAACCCGTATTTGGAAAAGTTGGCTGAATACCCAAAGTCATCAACGCATTTTCCTTTGAACAGAAATCAAAAGAAGTCTGCAGATTTTCGATAAATGCAGTTTCGTCTTCAATCCAATGGTCGCTTGGAGCAACAACTACAAGTGCGTCTGGATTCTGCTTTTGAATTTTTAAAGAAGCATATAAAATACAGGGAGCTGTGTTACGCATCGCAGGCTCGAGCAGAACCTGATTCTGACTTACCATCGGCAATTGTTGCAACACCAAATCGTTGTAACGCTCGTTTGTTAGAATAAGAATATTTTCTGCCGGAATCAACTTTGCCAATCTACTGAAAGTCTTTTGGATGAGGGTTTCTCCGCATCCAAGCATGTCGTGAAATTGTTTCGGAAATTCTGTTGTACTTACTGGCCAAAATCGAGAACCAACGCCTCCAGCCATTAATATCGCGTAATAATTATTATTCATTTTTATAATTTCAAATGAGCTTTTTCAAGTAATTCAAATGTATGTATTTTCTACCACAGTAGCTTTAATAATTTGTAATAAAACTATCAAAATTACCATTAAATTCAGCTTGGCAATAATTCAACTTCCGCATTGGGATTAAATAAATACACTCTTCCCGAACTAACTTCCATACATTCATAACGTTTCACCCTAAGACTTCCTTTTTTGAAGATTTTTCCGTTATGGATTCTGAAAATACTTCCAACAGGAATTTCAAAAATATAATTTTTGTCGTTTTCCTTATCAAAATACTTCAAGGCCAAAGCCAATTTAGCATCGGTATCGCTACTTGCTGTGGGATTTTTAAAGTGTCTTGCCAAAAGAGGCAATAATTGCGAAGGAAAAATTTCAGGACGTATAAACGGAACCATCAATCGTTGAAACGAATACTTCCACTCTGCTCCATGGGGTTTTATATTTCGTCCGAATTTTTCAAAAGCAACCAAATGAGCAATCTCATGAATCAAAGTAATCATAAACTTATACTTGTTCAAGCTTGCATTCACCGTGATTTCGTGCTTGCCAGACGGTCCTTTTCGATAATCGCCGTGTCTTGTAACGCGTTCATTTACAATTTTCAAATGAACCTGATTTGCAACAATCAAATCAAAAACCGGCTTAACAGCGTGTTCGGGAATATATTTGGCTAACGTCTCATTCATACTTTTTTAAGGTGTCGATGACGAAACCTGCAATACTTTTCCATTATAAAATCGATTTCCAGTCAACGAAAAATCATAGATATAATCCGCCATTTGTCCCGCCGAAAGTGGTGCTTCATATCCCGGAAAAGCTTCCGCTAACATTTCAGTCTGAACCGAACCCAACGCCAAAACATTAAATGCAATCCCTCTTTCTTTATATTCTTCAGATAATAATTCCGATAACGTAATCACGGCACCTTTACTCGAACTATAAGCTGAAAGTCCCGCAAACTTCATACTTCCCTGAATGCCTCCCATCGAACTTATTGTAACAACATGACTTCCCTTCTCTAAAAAAGGCAAACAAATTCTCGTCAATGATGCAACCCCAAAAACATTCACTTTATAAACCCTTTCAAAATCTTCAACTGTCGTTTCCGAGAAAGGTTTCAAGACCAAAGCTCCCGCATTATGCACAATCGCATCCACTTTTTTCCAAGAACGGTTTAAAAAATCTTGCACTTTATTCAAATCTGATTCTACCGACAAATCAACCGAAAGACACGTAATATTTGAGTTATCGATTAAAGTTTGAGGCGTCTTTCTCGAAAGCGCCAAAACCTGATGCCCTTCATTTGCGAACTTCAACGCCAGCTCATACCCAATCCCCCTACTCGTTCCCGTAATAATTATATTTTTCATTCTTATATTTTCAGAAGCACGACTTTAGGCTTCTATTAATCTATATTCCCGCTTTCCGCTCCAATCTTTTTATTTTTAAAGAAAAAATAAAAAGGATTTCCACTACAATCGGGGCTAAATTTAATCTTTAGGCTTTTTCTTAACCTTTTACTTCAGAACGATCTCCTTCGTCTTTGCATTCACCATTTGCTCTGCAACCGGCAAGATATCCTGAATAAAACTCGTCATGTGTTTGGTATCCATCAACTCAAATTCATCGTCAACGTGGTGGTAATACGGAAAATTCTCAAAATCAAACGTGCAAACCGTCTGACACGGAACATTGAATTTTTGAAAAAACGGATAATTATCCGAACGCATGAACAACTGGTATTGGAATTCCATCGGCAAGTAACCTACCAACTTTTTTCCAGCATAGTCGTTTATTTTCGAAGCCATATTTGATTTGCTGAAACCCGTGATATAAGCCGTATAATCCGCCGTCATCGGCACGCCAATCATCTCAAAATTCAACATCGAATACAAATTGACATTCTTTTTCTTTAACTTTTCAGCCAAATGTTCCGAACCCAATAATCCAACTTCTTCCGCTGTAAAAAACACAACCAAAATACTCCTCTTATTGGTTTTGCTAGTTCCAAAATATTTAGCGATTTCAGCAACAGCCGTGACACCCGAAGCATCATCATTCGCACCATTATTGATTTTATCACCGTTTACTCCGCCATCTTTTGAAATCCCAATGTGGTCGTAATGCGCTCCAAAAATTACAAACTCATTCTTTAAAACCGGGTCATTCCCTTCGATATAGCCAACAATGTTTACAGTTGGAAGTTTAAAATTGGTCAACGTATCACGATAGGAAGAAAAATAAGGCTTTACATTATTCTTTTTCAAATATTCCTCTAAAAACACGGATGCTTTTTGTATTCCAGGCGTTCCCGCTTCACGTCCTTCAAAAGCATCTGAAGTTAATGTTTTCAAGGTTTCGGAAACACTTTTTTCTTCAACTTTATACGTAAAAGCATAGCTGGATTTTACATTCTCTTCCAGAATGTCCTTATCATTTACAGATGTAGCAGTTTTACAGCTAAAAATAAAAAGCGGAATTAAATAGAATATTTTTTTCATTTTCGTGTTGTTTTGTATCCGCTAAAATAAACAAAAATCCCGTCTCGTGATAACAACGAGACGGGATTTATAAGGAAAATGATAATGCGGATTAGGCCAACATTGTCACTGGGTTTTCTAAATATTGTTTCAAGGTCTGCAAGAACTGAGCTCCTGTAGCACCGTCAACCGTTCTGTGGTCACAAGCCAAAGTCAATGTCATGGTGTTACCCACAACAATTTGTCCGTTTTTCACAACTGGCTTTTCAACGATTGCACCTACAGAAAGGATTGCAGAATTTGGCTGGTTGATAATCGATGTAAATTCAACGATACCAAACATTCCAAGGTTTGAAACGGTAAAAGTACTTCCATCCATTTCGGCTGGTTGTAATTTTTTGCTCTTCGCTCTTCCTGCCAAATCTTTCACACTTGCTCCAATTTGAGTCAGGCTCATTTGGTCGGTGAATTTCAATACTGGAACAACCAATCCGTCTTCAACAGCAACAGCAACTCCAATATTCACGTGGTGGTTGATGATGGTTACATCTTCTTTCCATTGTGAATTTACTTTTGGATGTTTCTTCAACGCCATTGCACTTGCCTTGATTACCAAGTCATTGAATGAAACTTTTGTGTCCGGAAGTGAATTAATAACGGTTCTAGACTGCATAGCATCGTCCATCGTCACCTCGATTGTAAGGTAATAATGTGGTGCCGTGAATTTAGACTCCGACAATCTTCTCGCAATGGTTTTACGCATTTGAGAATTTTTGATTTCTTCTGAAAAAGCTTCTCCTGCAGGAACAAATGGTTTCACTGGATCTGATGGAGCTGTTTCTGCTTTCGCAGAAGCTGGGGCCGAAGCTTGTGTTTCAGCCTGTGGCTTGAAGTTTTCGATATCGCTTTTCACGATACGACCGTTCTCACCAGAACCTTTTACCTGAGAAAGATTGATTCCTTTTTCTTCGGCAATTTTCTTAGCCAAAGGAGAAGCGAAAATTCTTTTCCCATCGTTATTAGCAACTTCAACCGTTTTATCATCTGATTTTTCTTCAGATTTAGACTCTTCAGCTGGAGCTTTTTCTTCTTTTGAAGTAGTTGGAGCCGAAGCACCACCTTTTTTATAATTTTCTGCAACGCCAGTAATATCTGTTCCTTCTGGACCGATGATTGCCAAAACGCTATCAACAGGAGCAGTTTGACCTTCTTCAACACCAATAAACAATAATGTTCCAGCGTTGAAAGATTCAAATTCCATTGTTGCTTTATCGGTTTCAATTTCAGCCAAGATATCCCCTTCGCTTACTTTATCGCCTACTTTTTTCAACCAAGTTGCAACGGTTCCGTCTGTCATAGTATCGCTCAAACGAGGCATTGTTACTACCACAACTCCTTTTGGCAAAGTAGCCGGAGCTTCTTTACTTTCGGTTGCTGGTTTTTCTTCAGTTGTTTTTTCTTCTTTTGCTTCAGATTTTGGAGCATCGGTTTTCTCTTCTGATTTTGCTTCAGCTGGAGCCGATTTTCCGTTTAATAAATCTGAAATATCTTCGCCTTCTTTTCCGATAATTGCCAAAAGTGAATCTACCGAAGCAGTTTCTCCTTCTTGAATTCCAATGTGCAATAAAGTTCCAGAATTGAATGATTCAAATTCCATTGTAGCTTTATCGGTTTCAATTTCAGCCAAAATATCACCTTCGCTGATTTTGTCGCCTACTTTTTTCAACCAAGTTGCTACTGTTCCTTCCGTCATGGTATCGCTTAAGCGAGGCATTGTGATTACTGTTGCCATATCGATTATAGTTTATGAGGGATGAAAGGATAATTTTCTTGTTCGTATACCACATCATACAATTGTTGAGCAGTTGGAAATTCAGATTCTTCGGCGAATGTTGCACATTCTTCCACTAAATCTTTTACTCTTTCGTCAATTGCTTCAATTTCTTCGTCTGTAGCAAACTTTTGGTCTTTGATTACATCTAAAACCTGTGTAATCGGGTCGATTTTTTTGTATTCTTCAACCTCTTCTTTTGTTCTGTATAATTGTGCATCCGACATAGAGTGTCCTCTATAACGGTATGTTTTCATTTCAAGGAAAGTTGGGCCGTCTCCACGACGTGCTCTTTCGATGGCTTCGTGCATTGCTTCGGCCACTTTTACAGGATTCATTCCATCCACTGGTCCGCAAGGCATTTCATACCCTAAACCAAGTTTCCAAATGTCTGTGTGATTTGCTGTTCTTTCTACAGAAGTTCCCATTGCATAACCGTTATTTTCAACGATGAATACCACTGGAAGTTTCCAAAGCATTGCCATATTGAAGGCCTCGTGCAAAGAACCTTGACGTGCTGCACCATCACCAAAATAAGTCATCGTTACACCACCTGTTTCGAAATATTTATCTGCGAAAGCGATACCAGCACCAACAGGAATTTGAGCTCCTACGATACCGTGACCACCATAAAAACCATGCTCTTTAGAAAAAATGTGCATCGATCCACCCATACCTTTAGATGTACCGGTTACTTTTCCTAACAATTCAGCCATTACTTTTCGAGGATCAACACCCATACCAATTGGCTGAACGTGATTTCTGTAGGCCGTAATCATTTTGTCTTTTGACAAGTCCATAGCGTGCAAAGCACCTGCTAAAACTGCCTCTTGACCATTATATAAGTGAAGAAATCCTCTTACTTTTTGTTGTATGTAAAGCGCTGCTAGTTTGTCTTCAAACTTTCTCCAAAGTAGCATGTCTTCGTACCACTTTAAATAAACTTCTTTTGTAATTTCTTTCATCTGAATTTTCCTTTTGCTAATGTTGCTTATGAATGTATTTAATCGATTACTCGCAAGATAGTTTCCTCACACAGAATTGCGAAACGCAAAAATAAGACATTCCAACTTAGAACTAAAATTTAAGGAAGTATTTTTAAGTCTTTTTTATAAGAAGTTTTTATCGAACATAAATGGGAGTAAATTTTTCAGAGAATCCGACTTATAAATCACTCCCGTTTCTCCCATGAAATAAATCTCAATCGGATATTCCTGTTTGAATTCATATTCTGCAATCGATTGCCTACAAGCCCCGCAAGGAGGTATTGGAGAGGTAACTGGCTTCTCATCGGCAGTAGCAGAAATGGCCATCTGAAGGATTTTTACATCAGGATAAATTGCCCCTGCTTGAAAAATTGCAACACGTTCTGCACAAAGACCCGAAGGATATGCGGCATTTTCCTGATTGGAACCTAAAACAACTTTTCCGTTATCCAGAAGAAGTGCCGCACCTACCCTGAATTTTGAATACGGTGCGTATGCTTTTTGGCGAATCTCTACTGCTTGTTCCATTAAAACTTTAACATTTTCAGGAAGCTCATTCAGTTCATCAAAAACGGAAAACTTTGTTGTAATATTGATTTCTTTCATCTATGAATTTTCTTTTAAATCAGAATTTCTATTTCGTTTTAAGGGAAAAAAAATCCAAATCTCATTCAACTGAAATTTGGATTTTTTATAAAATTATATTCAACTATTAATATTCGTCGTATTTATCTCCGAAAGCAAAACTAAGCGAAAATCGCAATGTGTTTTCCAATGGATTTCTCACTTTTGATGCCGAGAACAAATAAGAGACATCGATTTTCACTACATTATATTTGAATCCAGCTCCTAGAGAAAAGAATTTTCTAGCTCCTTTCATCGGACTTTCGTTAAAATAACCTGCCCTCAGTGCAAATGAATCTTGGTAGAGATATTCTGCTCCTACGGAATAAGTGAACTCTTTTAGCTCTTCACTAAAACCTCCTGGCGCATCTCCAAAGGATTTGAAAATACCTTCCGTCCAACCAATTCTTCTGTATTCTTCTCTATTTTTTAATTCTTCATCTCCTGAAATTTCACCATCCCCATCCAAATCCTTCGGGTCTTGCGGAGTTGGCACCAAAAGTTTTGCCAATTCTACATTTAATCCTACTTTATTGTATTCATCAAATATAAAATCAAAACCAACACCTAATCTCATATTTGCAGGAAGAAAATTACCACTAAGTTCATTAATTTCAGCATCATTATCATAACTGATTTTTGGTCCAAGGTTTTGCCATATCCATCCTGCTCTCCATCTTCCATTAAAGTCATCATAGGCAATTTCTTCAGATTGATAAAAAGCAGAAAGATCCACAGCAAATGTACTCGCTGGTGAAGCATCAACATTTTCTGACTGCACTTTGAGCGCTGAACGAATATACCTTCCCGCTACAGAAAACGAGAAACGCTCACTTAATTTCAACGCATAAGACCCATCAATCGCGAATTCATTTGGCGACACATCATACAAGTAATCACCTTGATTATTGGTAATTTGTATATCTCCAAAACCAAAAAATCTAAGACTTGCCGCAAAGGCACTTTTTTCGTTAATTCTATTGAAATAATTGACCTGACCAAGAGAGATATCATTTACTAGGCCTGTCAAATAGGGCGTATAACTCACTGCGAAACCTTGCTTATCAAGAGAAAATGCATACTTGGCTGGATTCCACTGTTGTGAATAGGCATCTGTAGAGGTCGCAACTCCTTGATCGGCCATACCTGCGGCTCTTGCATCGGCTGCTACCATTAAAAAGGGAACTCCTGTTGAAATTGGATTTGCTTCTTGTGCATTAGAAAGCTGTATAAAGAACAAGCAAATTATTACTATTGAAATCTTTTTCATTCTAGGTATTTAAAAATATAATTAAACAAATATAGTATTTTATTAAAGTATTACAAGTTTCTCGTACTTTTCTGTTTTCTTGTTTGTAATGTTTGACTTTACAGTAAGCTTGTATATGTAAACTCCTTTACCAATCTTATCTCCAAAGTCATCTTTTCCATCCCATGTTATCTCTCGCGAGAGAAATCCTTCGGTATTGACTATCTGATTTCTCGTCCAAACTATTTTCCCTGTAACCGTCATAACTTGAACTTGAACATCCAGGGGCTCGAAAGGACGATTATGTGTAAACCAAAATTGTGTATAGCTTACAAAAGGATTTGGATAATTCAAGACATTCGTAAGTGTTAGGGTTTCATCGCCCACAACAATGAATTGAATTTCTGCTGTGACTAAATTATTATAAACATCCCATCCTTTAAAAGTAAGCGTATGCAATCCTTTTTCTAAATTCCTAAATGGAAATCGCAACTTTCCTTTTGTATAGTCGTCCAACTCAGTTTCGTAATAATCGTTTAATATATAGGGATTATTTTCGTCGCCATCCAAGATTGCCACCATATCGTGACCTATTCCGCTTGCCGTATTCATACCGTTTTCATCTTCCAAGAAGGCCAAGAAAATTGGAGATTCATTTGTTATACCTCCGGATACGAAACTTTCATCATTCATATATAACTTGACTCTTGGAGCAATATTGTCGGCCACAGCATTTTCATTAATCCCTCCTACTTTTATATCGCTATTAAAACCCGTTTGATTTTCGAACAAACCTGTTTTTTTTGCGTAGAAACTTATTCTTCCATTTCCGACAGGAACTCGAATATCTCTTGGAACCACAAAACCAAATTCAAATTGTCCGTTAGAAACCGATGCATTTCCTCTAAAAATGGTTTCGCCTAAAGCAACAAATGGCAAAGTTGGAGCTGTCTCGCGCGGATTCATATTTACAACAGCATCCACAAAATCATTCCTCAAAGTGTTCTTGTTGATGTTCTTGTCAAAGATATTGACGGCAAGCTCTCCCATGTAATTTGACATAAGATTATTGTTTTCATCAACAACCTGTCCAGTTAATTTTACAAATGCCAATGATTTCAAATCATCTACCACGCCTGTAATAGGCATGTCGTTGACTTTTGTTAGAATAACTTTAGGCTTGGGAATAGCCAACATCAAGGCCGGATCACCAATACAGACCACAATATTTGTAGATCGCTCATTTTTAGCCAATCGGAGCGCTTCACCAACAGACACATATTGATTAGAGCCAAAAGAAAACAAATATTTCGACAGAACCGGATTAAACCTTTGAGCCACATCCTGTCCTATTGATCTAACTGTTGTTAGCATTGCTATTGCCCCTCCTTTAGGATTTAGATAAGTAAATTCGCCTCCTGTTTTTCTGTAAGGATTATCAAATCTAGAATAGGTACAAGTTAGGGTTATAAATACTGGATACTTGTATCTATTATTTAAATTTTCACCATCTGATTTTTCCCAAATTCTTTCGGCCGCAAGACCATCTTCTCCTCCGTGGCCAAGATAATTGAACACTAGAGCTCCTTTCTCAAAAGCTTCAAATATTTCTGTTCGTGCTTTTGGATATCGGTCACCTCCCGCGGCAGTTTCTTGTAAATACGAGTCGATTAGTATCTTTTTTACATTAAAGAAAGGCTTTTGAGCAAAAATATTATCGGCTTCTAAATTTTGGAAATACTGCAACTCTGTATCAAGGGGCTTACTAACATCCGGATCATCTGCAATAAAAACCAAATTATTTCTCCAGTTTCCATAGGATTTTTGGTCGTAGTATTCTATTACCTTGTTTACCATCTCATCTGCTTGCTGAACAGTACTTACAATCATTCTTCCTACAGCAACATCAAGTCCGGTTCCTGTAACACTTCCACCTTCATTATCGTCCATCAAAACAAAAAAATCATCTGAACAAAAAGATCCCCCACCTTCTGCACCTCCATATTCAGCATGATAAATAGGCACAATATTAGTATTGTTAGGTATTCTATCCTTGAAGTCAAAAGACGCATCGCCAAAAAGATTCAGATATTTTACTCTATTGGCATCTGTAGAAGCATTTTTGTAAACATATTTTACCAAATTCCGTATAGCACCTATATCTTGCTTGCCTGAGGAAAATTCTTGGTAGATATTTTCCAGATTCACCACCTTTACATTCAAATTAGAATAGCTTCTATGAAAACTTGCTAATTTTTCTGCGGTAGCATTTAAAAAAGATGGAGTGATGATTAAATAATCAATGTCTTGAAATTGACCTTGAGCATTTTTAAAGATGGTTCCCTTTATATTTTGATTGACAATTTTGGGTCTGGAATCTTTTAATGGAAGATAATAATCCTGAACATCAACTGCTATATACTTTCGGACTTCTCCCAAACTTGCCTTGTAAGAAAATGAATTCTGACTGGCATTTTGAATACTTGAAACATTATATATATCTGTAATATCCCAAACCTGAGCTATTGTTGAAGCATTTGAAATTTGAAATTCTCCAAACCCGGTCATTGTTGCGGCGGCATTATACTGAAATCGGAATTGCTTACCGTATCCCTGAAGATTTCTTTTTGCCCTAAGAATAATATAGTCAAGATATCCTCTTGAACTAGGAACACCACCATTATTGTAATCAATATCTATTGTAACTGTTGGTGCTGCATTAAAAGTAAAATTAACAATTCCATCCCTGTAAAAACCATCAAAATTTGCATCGGCTCCAATACTCAACAAACCAATTTGGTTTGCATTTGCCTTTATATTGAAAGATGTTGCGTTTGGCGCATTAACTGCACCTGCTACAGTTAGACTAATTGGCTCCGAAGCTACAATATTTGGAAACTCAAAATCAAACGTCTTTTTATTGTCAAAACTAAACTCCTCTCCAAACCATCTTCTTCCCAGTCTGCCGATATTTACCAAATCAAGCTCATGAAATTGATAATCATCAAAAACTGAAATTGGAGTTGCATTAGCAGTAATCAAAGGCATTGGATTTATTCGTTTTCCAAAACTTCCCTCTACATTAATATAATAATAGGACTTGTTTTCGTATAAATTATTATGGGATTTATTTTCCTGACTCCAATTATCCACTCCTTCGGCATAAAACAGAATGTAATCCTGGTCATTAAGAACCTGATCTTCTTCACCAATTACTTGGATCGCATTTTCCTCTAAATCTGATGGATAATCTACGGCATTAGAATGTGGCACCATTCTACCACCATTTCCATAAATTTTTATACTTCGCGGATCCACTCCATTCAGATTAATACCAAGTCCCTGCAAAAATGATTTTGAAAGCCTGTAAACACCCGATTTTTCAACATAAAACCTATACCAATTTCCTGAACTCAAAACAGAATTTGACAATTCATTAAAACCTCTTTTCACAAAACTTGCATCACGCCCTGCAGTAACAGTGTAACTAAATGATTTGATTTTTTTATACGAGGAACCGTCCTTAATAATAGGATACAGCTCAAAGCTAGCAAAATTCAAATCCCTTGCTTTGACATTCTTTATTGAAGCACTAAGTTTATTGGAAATTGCTTTTCGAGACAAATCACCTAATTTTGAGTCAGGAATGTTTTCGTAAACAACATTTGAAATAAGTAATGATTTTTCGTCAACGACAGACGTAACCGGAATATTTATACGAAAAGAGATGGTTTTCTCCAATTCATCAAAATAAAAATATTGAAAATCAAATTGCGGAACATTATAATGACGGGTCTCATACGAAAGTACAGTATTTTCGCTCCAATTAATTACAAGATCTCCTTTAATCTGTCCTTTTACAAAAAAGGGATATAAAACTATAATAAATAATATTGTTCTTTTCATCAAAATAAGAAACGTAGTATGGCTGATTTTATTACTATACGGTAAATTTAAATCATTTAGTTTGTGCAAAAGAATAATATTTCAATTAATTTTGCGTTCTATTTTTCGAAGAGTTTTTAGAACAGAAAACATTTAACTTATTTTTTGTTATTATTTAAAAAAAGATGTTGCGGTGTAATGGTTAATTATTATATTGCGGCGAAATTTATTACCTACTGGAAGTATGAAAGTAAACAAAATTATGGCTGTTAAATTAATGCTGTCTTTAGCATTAGTGATTGGTTTTGCTAGCTGTAGCAAATCGAGCTCAAAAAATGCGTCGTCTGCGACAGGCTGGAAAATCAACGATAAAAAAGGTGGTTTTCAGCTAAACACTAAGTACAAAAAGCAGCAAGCTGCTCCTGGTTTGGTTTTAGTGGAAGGTGGAACGTTCACTATGGGTAAGGTACAAGACGATGTTATGCACGATTGGAACAATAGCCCAAACCAGCAACACGTTCAATCATTCTATATGGATGAAACAGAAGTTACAAATGCAATGTATGCTGAATACCTATACTGGGTAAAAAGCGTTTTCAAACCTACAGACGAGAATTACAAAAACATCTACGAAGGTGCTTTGCCTGATACATTGGTATGGAGAAGCAGGCTAGGCTACAATGAGCAAATGACCAACAATTACCTTCGTCACCCAGCTTATGCTTACTATCCTGTAGTAGGTGTAAATTGGATTCAAGCAGCTGAATTCGCTAAATGGAGAACTGATCGTGTAAACGAAGCTACTTTAGAGAAAGAAGGATACTTGAAAAAAGACGCTAAAACTAAAGACATTAGCGCTGAAGCTACTTTTAGTACTGAAACTTACATCAATGCACCGACTAAAGCGTTTGGAGGCAACGAAGAAGTAGTATTAAAAGGAAAAAGAGGTAAATCTAAAGATAGTACTAACTTATATGCTACAAGAAGTTCTGGTTTAATCAGTCCTGAATACAGACTTCCAACAGAAGCTGAGTGGGAATATGCAGCAGCATCTGATGTAGGTAATAGAGAATACAACTCATACAAAGGACAGAAAAAATATCCTTGGAAAGGTTCTTATACCAGAAGTGGAAAAAGACAAGTTAAAGGTGATCAATTAGCCAATTTCAAACAAGGTAAAGGTGATTACGGCGGATTAGCAGGATGGTCTGATGATGGAGCTGATATCACAAATGTAGTAAAATCTTACCCTCCAAATGATTTTGGATTGTATGATATGGCTGGTAACGTTGCAGAATGGGTTGCGGACGTTTACAGACCTGTTGTAGATGATGAAGCAAGTGACTTCAACTACTACAGAGGTAACGTATTCTACAAAAACAAAATTGGTGAAGATGGAACCGTTGAGCTTGTAACTGCTGAAAACATCGCTTATGATACTTTAAGTAATGGTAGAATTATGGCTAAAAACTTCCCTGGACAAATTGCTCAAGTGCCAATTGACGAGAAAGAAACTTATTTAAGACAAAATTTCTCTCAAAGTGACAATAGAAACTACAGAGATGGTGATAGACAATCTAGAAGAGATTTCAAATTTGGTTCTGAAGAAGATTCAGACACTGGAAAAGAAGCTAAGAGAATGTACGACTCTCCAATTCATAATGTAACTAAAGATTCTTTGGATAACTTAGTAAGGGCTTACGACAAGTCTAACAAAAGAACAACTTTGATTAACGACAACGTAAGAGTTTACAAAGGTGGTTCATGGAGAGACAGAGCTTATTGGTTGGATCCTGCTCAAAGAAGATACTTCCCACAAGATATGGCAACTGACTACATCGGATTCAGATGTGCAATGTCAAGCGTTGGACCAAAATCCACTAAGAAAAAAGCAAGAAACTAATTTCTTAAACATAGCATTCATAAAAGCCCTTTCATTAGGGCTTTTATTTTTTAAACTCATTTCAAATGGAAATTAAAGACATTCACAGTCTATTCTTACAGTGCAAATCGGTAGTGATCGACACTAGGAAGATCGAAGACAACTCTATGTTTGTAGCAATAAAAGGCGAACGATTTGACGCGAATACTTTTACTAATGAAGCTTTAGAAAAAGGCGCTTCGTATGTAATTATAGACAATGCCGATTATTATGTTGACGCAAGAACAATTTTAGTAGAAGACAGTCTTGTGGCTTTACAAGAACTTTCGAAATTTCATCGGCAATATCTGAAGTTGCCTATTATTGCCTTGACTGGAAGTAATGGCAAAACGACTACAAAGGAATTAATCAATGTGGTGCTATCCAAGAGATATAATGTAAAAGCCACTGTTGGAAATTTAAACAATCATATTGGGGTTCCGCTAACCTTGCTTTCTTTCAATAACAAAACCGAAATTGGTATAGTAGAAATGGGTGCGAACCATCAGAAGGAGATTGAATTTTTATGCACTCTTGCCAAACCAGACTTTGGATACATTACTAATTTCGGGAAGGCACACCTCGAAGGTTTTGGAGGTTTTGAAGGTGTGATCAAAGGAAAAAGTGAGATGTATAGCTATCTTTCGGAGAATAAAAAAATTGCTTTTGTGAATCTGGATGATGCCATCCAGGTGGAGAAAACGGAGGGAATTGAACGCTATAGTTTTGGTCACAGATCAGAGAAAACAAACGTGGTTATTGATGCTGTAAAAGCCGATCCTTTTGTGGCGGTAACAGTTCAGGGGATGGAAATAAAATCGCAATTAATAGGAATTTATAATGCCAATAACATTAATGCAGCGGTGACTATTGGAACTTACTTTAAGGTTGAACCAAACAGCATAAAGGAGGCAATTGAAAATTATGTACCAGAAAACAACCGATCGCAATTACTGAAGAAGAATAGTAACGATATTATATTGGATGCTTATAATGCCAATCCTAGCAGTATGAAGGTGGCATTGGAGAATTTCATGCAACTGGAGCTTACAAAAAAAGTGGCCATTCTTGGA
>NZ_JBMGQS010000044.1:0-21021 GCF_049060005.1 Flavobacterium sp. PLA-1-15
TGTGAAAGGGATTTCAAATTGCCAACTGAGCTCGAAACGTATGATGAAAAAGGTGATTTCCTTATCAAAATAAAAAAAGAAGGAATGTTGCACGAAGTGGTGTATGCCACACATCCGTTTGATGTTGTGGGGTGGGATGGTTATAATTTTCCGTATGCCTTCAGCATTCATAACTTCGAACCAATTACCGGTCGTGTGCATTTGCCACCGCCAATCCATCAAACATTTGAAACATCAACTTTTGTAGTGTGTTCTTTTGTTCCAAGACTTTACGATTATCATCCAAAATCTATTCCAGCACCTTACAATCATAGCAATATTGACAGTGATGAGGTGTTGTATTATGTAGATGGCGATTTTATGTCACGTAACAACATCGAAAAAGGGTATATTACTTTGCATCCAAAAGGAATTCCGCACGGTCCTGCACCTGGAGCGATGGAAAGAAGTATTGGGCATACAGAAACTCAAGAATTAGCTGTAATGGTGGATACATTCCGTCCTTTAATGGTAACGCAGGAAGCAATGGGGCTAGACGATGGACAATATTATAAATCGTGGGTGGAATAATTCAATTAGAAAATGAGTTAATTAGCCAATTAGCCAAATATTAAGCCTTATAAAAATTTACATGCCAAATAATGGATTTCACAACAAGTGCTAAATATCAAAATAATCCAATTTTGAGAGAAACTTTCGAGTTTGCAGTTTTAATAGTTCAATATGCTGAACTTTTGGAATCAAATCGAAAATATATAATTGCAAAACAGGTTATTCGTTCTGGAACATCAATAGGAGCGAATGTAAAAGAAGCTCAAAACGCAGAAAGTAAGGCAGATTTCATTCATAAATTAAAGATTGCTTTGAAGGAAGCAGATGAAACAGAATATTGGTTGTTTCTATGCAAAAACTTGGAAGGTTACCAAAATCCTGACCATTTAATATTGAAGTTAAATGGGATTTTAAAAATATTAAACAAAATAGTAAGTACAACTAAAAGGAATTGACGAATTTTCAATTAGCAAATGTATATCAACGCTAATTTGCTAATTGAATAATTCGCTAAAATATTTAAAATTATGAGTAAAGAAATAAAATCAGTAGAATACGGATTAGAAAAAATATTTGAAGGAGCTCAAGATTTCTTGCCTCTTTTAGGAACAGATTACGTAGAATTTTATGTTGGGAATGCTAAACAAGCAGCTCATTTCTACAAAACGGCTTTCGGATTTCAATCCTTGGCTTATTCAGGTTTGGAAACTGGAGTTCGCGACAGAGCTTCGTATGTTTTGAAACAAGATAAAATCCGAATTGTTTTAACAACGGCTTTAAACAGCGATTCACCAATTGGAGAACACGTTAAGAAACACGGTGACGGTGTTAAAGTGATTGCACTTTGGGTAGAAGACGCTCGTAAATCTTTTGAAGAAACTACACAACGTGGCGCAAAACCTTACTTTGAACCAACGGTTGAAAAAGATGAAAATGGCGAAGTAGTTCGTGCCGGAATTTATGGTGCTTACGGAGAAACTGTTTTTGTTTTTGTTGAGAGAAAAAATTACAACGGAATCTTTTTACCAGGATACGTTGAATGGAAATCCGATTACAATCCAGAACCTGTTGGATTAAAATTTATTGACCATATGGTTGGAAATACAGGATGGAACAGAATGGATGAAGCAGTAAAATGGTTTGAAGACGTGATGGGATTTGTAAATTTCCTTTCTTTTGACGACAAGCAGATTACTACAGAATATTCCGCTTTAATGTCTAAAGTGATGAGTAACGGAAATGGTAGAATAAAATTCCCAATCAATGAACCAGCCAACGGAAAGAAACGTTCTCAAATTGAAGAATACTTGGATTTCTACGAAGGCGAAGGCGTTCAGCACATCGCAGTTGCAACTGATGACATCTTGAAAACAGTTGCCGATATGAAATCGCGTGGAATCGAATTTTTGAGCACGCCACCACAAGCTTATTATGATGCAATTCCAGAACGTTTGAAAGAGCACATGGATAAATTCAAAGAAGACATCAATGAACTTCAAAAACTTGGAATCATGATCGATGCTGATGAAGAAGGATACCTTTTGCAAATTTTCACCAAACCAGTAGAAGATCGTCCTACATTGTTTTTTGAAGTAATTCAAAGAATGGGAGCTCGTGGTTTTGGCGCAGGAAATTTCAAGGCGCTTTTCGAATCTATCGAAAGAGAGCAAGAAAAAAGAGGAACTTTATAAAAATTACCAAATAGTTAACAATAATTTAATTTCGCCATAACAAAAAGCTTTGTCATTGTGAAATTTGTGTTAAAGTTGATTTTTAAGTAGGAATAATTCAAATATCAGCCATATCTTTGCAAAAGAAAAAGAGAGGGAGTGGTTTCCTTCAATTTTTATATAGATTTTCATAATTTATAGTTTTTTGGTTGGTTAATAGCATAAAAACTCAGTCATTTTTTTGACTGGGTTTTTTTGTTTTGGTACATTTGGAACAAAAATTGTATATTGTATTAAAAAAAAGTACCCCAACATGAAAAAGATATTAATATTTACAATTTTCATAACCCTAGTCAGCTTTAAACCACAAAAAGAAAGGGCGTTTGATGTAGGCGAATGGTTTAAATTTAGAATGCATTACGGAATTGTTAATGCGGGTTATGCTACTGTTGAAGTAAAGGAAGCAGTTAGGAATAACAAAAAAGTTTTCCACGCTGTTGGAAAAGGATGGACAACCGGCATGACCAAATTCTTCTTTAAGGTCGATGATACTTATGAAAGTTATTTTGATAAGGAAACGGGAAATCCATATCAATTCGTGCGAAAAATTGATGAAGGTGGCTACACCAAAAACCAAGAAGGATTCTTCGATCATTCTAAAGGAACTGTTTTGGTAAAGGATTACAAGAATAAAAATGAAAAAACAATTGTAATTCCTGCAAATGCACAGGATATTTTATCTACTTTTTATTACCTGAGAAATCATCCAACGATTGACAAACTTAAAGTTGGTGAATCAATTGCAATTGATATGTTTTTTGATGATGAAACGACGAAATTTAAGTTAAAATATATTGGTAAAGAAGATTTAAAAACTAAATTTGGCACCATTCCTTGTATGATTTTCAGACCTTATGTTCAAGCGGGTCGTGTTTTTAAAGAACAAGAAAGCTTAACTGTTTGGATTTCAGATGATGACAATAAAATGCCCCTTAGAATCAAAGCCAGTTTGGCAGTTGGTTCACTAAAAGCAGATTTGGAAGGATTCAAAGGACTTAAATATCCCTTTACAGTAAAAGTTAAACCATAATGACACATAGAGAAGATTTATTAGAACAACTAGATTCTAAATTCAAAGCAATCGGACAAAAAACCGATACCCATCTGGAAGGATTACTTTGGTCGAAACCAATAACTTATTGGGATTATATACAAACAGATGCTTTGCTAAATCTTCAAACTCAAAGAACAACATTGCCAGATGAAATGGTATTCATCATGTACCATCAGGTAAATGAGTTACTGTTCAAAATGATTCTTTGGGAAATCCAACAAGTTGCACATACAGAGAAGCCTGAAACGGCTTTTTTTACCGAAAGATTAATGCGTATCAGTCGTTATTTTGATATGCTCACAACTTCTTTCGACATTATGGGCGACGGAATGGAAGTCGAACAATACATGAAATTCCGCAACACGCTTACCCCGGCAAGTGGTTTTCAAAGTGCCCAATATCGTTTGATTGAATTTGCTTCAACCGATTTGATAAATCTTATCGATTATCGTTTCAGGGCTACAATTGATAGGAATACACCTTACGAGCATGCAATGGAACATCTTTATTGGCAAGCGGCCGGTAAAGATTATCACACAGGCGAGAAATCATATTTGCTGGCTGAATTCGAAAGAAAATACAAAAAAGAGTTTCTTTCTTATATGGAAGAATACAACACTATCAACATTTGGCAAAAGTTCAAGCAATTGCCTTTGGAAGCACAACAAAATCCTGAATTGATCAAGGCCATGCGCCATTATGATCATACCGTAAACATTACCTGGGTAATGGGACATTTGAATGCCGCCAAAAAATATATTGACGGTAGCGGAAAAGGCGACGGCGAAGCTACAGGCGGAAGCGACTGGAAAAAATACATGCACCCAAAATACCAGCGAAGAATATTTTTCCCTGAATTATGGTCAGAAGAGGAGCTTAAAAACTGGGGAGAGGAAAAATAGTTTAACTGCACAAAAACAAAGATTTGAAAAGATTACTCCTGATATTAGTACTGCTAACTTCCCTTATTTCCTGCAAAGAAGAAGCCGACGAAAAAACAAAAGTTGTTGAAGTAAAAAAGCCAGAACCCGTTATTGTTGAGTTTGGTTTTAAACTTAATGATTATGACGTTGTTCGGGATACTATTGTCAGTGGCGATAACTTTGGAAACATCCTCGAAAAACAAAACATCGGCGACAAGAAAGTACACGAAATCACTGAGCGCATCAAGGATTCTTTCAACCTAAGAAACATCAGAATCGGGAAACCTTACACGATGCTTCGCACAAAAGATGCTTCAAAAAAACTTCAAGTTTTCATCTACCAGGCTGATATTGCCAACTTTTATGTGGTAGATATGCGTGATTCTGTTCATGCCTACAAAAAGCAAAAACCAATTACTGTCAAGAGAAGAACCATCGCGACAGAAATCAGTGGCTCATTATCGGAAACCTTGAGCAATGCTGGTGTAAATGCGTCAATGGCTCAAAATCTAGCGGATATCTATGCCTATTCTGTCGATTTCTTTAAGATTCAAAAAGGCGATAAATTTGCCGTAACCTTCACCGAAAAATACATCAACGATACGATTTTCGCAGGAGTAGAAAGCCTTGAAGCTTCTTTCTTTGAATATAAAGGCAAAAAAATTTATGCCTTCCCTTTCAAGCAGGACACCGCTTCCCGCAAAGTTGATTATTACGATGAAGAAGGAAAAGTGTTGAAAAACATGTTCCTGAAAGCACCGTTGAAATTCGGTTACAGGATATCTTCCAAGTTTTCAAAAAGCCGTTTTCATCCCGTTCAGCAACGTTTCAAAGCTCATAACGGAACCGATTATGCAGCGGCTCACGGAACGCCAATCGTGACTACGGCTTCGGGTGTTGTAGAAACAACCGGATTTACCGCCGGAAACGGAAACTTCGTAAAAGTAAAACACAATAGCACCTATTCCACACAATACCTGCACATGTCCAAAATCTTGGTACGCCGCGGGCAACGCGTTACCCAAGGTGACGTAATTGGAAAAGTAGGAAGCACTGGGCTTGCCACAGGTCCTCACGTGTGTTATCGCTTCTGGAAAAACGGCGTTCAAGTAGATGCGCTCAAACAAAAATTGCCCAATTCAGAACCAATGAACGCCAAATTCAAGCCTCGTTTTATGGCCGAAATGGCACCTCTCAAAAAAGAATTGGACAGCATTGCCAATTTAAAATTCAAGAAATAATAGCAGAAATATTTTCAAGAGCTCATCCGGCTTTTCGTTACAAGCTCCGGCCCAAAAAGCTTTTTTTTCAAGTCATCAAAGGAGCTTCCGTTGGTCGCTCTTTTCTGCCAGAAAAAAATAGCTTTTCAGTCCAGAGGCTTTCCACTACAATCCGGGCTAGAACAGCTTAACGTTTAATTTACAAAGTAATGTTGTAAATTTGCGTTTTTAAAAATCAAGACACAAATCCCGAACACACATTATAATGGCGTTACACAATACAAATCCAACAGCTACAAAGGCTTGGGGAAAACTACAGCAACACTTTACGGATATGCAAAACGCATCAATGAAACAAATGTTTCAAGAAGATGCAAATAGAACAGCAAAATTTCACCTTCAATGGAATGATTTTTTGGTTGATTATTCAAAAAATATCATCAATCAGGAAACGATGAACCTTTTGTTGCAATTGGCCGAAGAAGTAAACCTACAGGAAGCCATCGCCAAATATTTTGAAGGCGATTTGATTAATAAGACTGAAAACAGAGCCGTTTTGCATACAGCCTTGAGAGCTCCAGCATCGGCAGAAGTGAAAGTAGATGGTGAAAATGTCATCCCAGAAATCTTCGAAGTAAAAAATAAAATCAAAACCTTTACGAACGAAATCGTAAACGGTGATCGAAAAGGTTTCACAGGAAAAACCTTCACAGACGTTGTAAACATCGGAATCGGTGGTTCAGATTTAGGTCCGGCGATGGTTGTGGAAGCGTTGCAATTTTACAAAAACCACTTGAACGTTCATTTCGTTTCAAACGTTGATGGCGACCACGTGAACGAAATCATCAAAAAATTAAACCCAGAAACGACGCTTTTCGTGATTGTTTCTAAAACCTTCACGACTCAGGAAACGCTTACCAATTCTGAAACCATCCGAAAATGGTTTTTGAAATCGGCGAAGCAAGAAGATGTTGCGAAGCACTTTGTAGCGGTTTCTACGAATATCAAAAACGTAACTGAATTCGGTATCAATCCAGAAAATGTATTCCCAATGTGGGACTGGGTGGGTGGTCGTTTTTCGCTTTGGAGCGCCGTTGGATTGTCGATAAGTCTTGCCGTTGGCTATGATAATTTTGATAAATTATTGAAAGGTGCCAACGAAATGGACGAGCATTTCAAGACTGCTTCATTCGATAAAAACATCCCGGTTGTCTTGGCTTTACTGAGCATTTGGTACAACAATTTCTTTGGAGCCGAGAGCGAAGCCTTGATTCCGTACACCCAATATCTGCAAAAATTGGCGCCTTATTTACAGCAAGGCATCATGGAAAGCAACGGAAAAAGCGTTGACCGCGATGGAAATCCAGTGAATTATCAAACGGGAACCATCATTTGGGGAGAGCCTGGAACAAATTCGCAACACGCCTTCTTTCAATTGATCCACCAAGGAACAAAACTAATTCCGACGGATTTTATTGGATTTGTAAAACCTCTGTACGGCGACGACAACCACCATGACAAATTGATGTCAAACTTCTTTGCGCAAACCGAGGCACTTTTAAACGGAAAAACCGAAAGCCAAGTGAGTGCAGAGTTCACCAAAATGAATTTCTCTACCGGTCAAGCCGAATTTTTATTGCCTTTTAAAGTTTTTACGGGAAACAAACCAACCAATACCTTGTTGATTGACAAGCTTACGCCAGAAACGTTAGGTTCGTTGGTGGCACTTTACGAACACAAGATTTTTGTTCAGGGAATCATCTGGAACATCTTTAGCTATGACCAATGGGGAGTGGAGCTCGGCAAGCAATTGGCCAATTCTATCCTATCGGAAATCAACTCTGGAAACGTCAACGAACACGACAGTTCAACTACTTTTTTATTAAAGCATTTCTTGAAAAAATAGCAAAATTCAAAAAAAGATAACATCCAAGGTCTTTGACGGTCACAATTTACTGTTGGCAGCTCGTCCAAGGCCTTGGTTAGTTTAAATTTGCTGTAGGCACTCCGTCCAAGGCCTTGGTTTCTTCAAACTCGCTGTAGGCACTCTGCCCAAGGTGTTGGTTAGCTCAAACTCGCTGTTGGCACTCCAGACAACTACTTTGTCGGCATCCCAGCATTGGCTTTCGCCAAACCTCTTTTTCAAGAGCAAAATTTCCTTCTCCCAAACTCTTTTGTAACTACCTTTTTTCTGCCGAAAGGCAATTTTTTACGAAAATTACCCCATCATTAAGTTTCTGTTTTTAAAACGTTCCTCAAAAGTTATAAAATCATCAACTACGGTTTCTTAACCTTGCGTTAACCGCCGTGGCTTGCAGTTATTGGAATTTTGCATCCGAATAACTAAAACAACAGAAATGAAAAAGCTTACAAATTGGTTACTTTCGGGTGTTTTGTTCCTGATCGTATCTACAGTATTTGGTCAGGGAAAAATCACGGGAACCATTACTGACAACGAGTTGAAAACCGGTATTCCTGGAGTGAATGTTGCCATTAAAGGAACTTCAATTGGCACAGTTACAGATATTGATGGAAAATTTAGCCTTGATGCTACAACCGCAACCGGTCAGGTGGTGCTGTCGTATGTTGGTTTCGAAACCAAAACATTGAACTTTACGGTAGCTAATGGTCAGACAATAGATTTGGGAAGCATTGTGCTTGTGGCCGATGCCGATCAATTAGATGAAGTTATAGTGGTAGGTAAAGGTATCATCGATTTGGCGAAGGAACGCAAAACCCCAATTGCAGTTTCTACAATCAAATCAGCAGAGATCCGTGAAAAGATTGGTACTTCGGATATTACACACATGATGGTAAACACGCCATCGGTTTATGTTTCTGGACAAGCCGGAGGTTTTGGAGATTCTAGAATTAGCGTTCGTGGATTTCAACAAGACAATACTGCTTTCCTTTTGAACGGACAACCTATCAACGGTATGGAAGACGGAAAAATGTATTGGTCGAACTGGTCGGGAATGGCTGATATTGCCAATGCTATCCAGATTCAAAGAGGTCTTGGTTCATCAAAATTAGCGATATCTTCTGTTGGAGGAACGGTAAACTTTGTAACCAAAGCAACCGATATGAAAGAAGGAGGATTTGTTTCGACAGCCCTTGCAAACGATAATTACTTTAAATCGACTGTTGGATACAACACCGGAATGAGCGAAAAAGGTTGGGGAGCCAGCTTTATGTTGACTCATTGGCAAGGTGATGGTTATAATGACGGAACGTATGGCGAAGGACAAAACTATTTCTTTTCTGTAGGATACAAGGCAAGCGACAAACACAGCTTTAACTTCTTGCTAACGGGAGCTCCTCAACAACACGACCAGAATTTTACCAAGAAAATCTCGGACTATCTAGGTTTTGGTAGAAGATATAACAACAATTATGGTTACTTAAACGGACAGTATGTATCTGAACGTGTAAACTTTTATCATAAGCCAGTGGCGAATTTAAACTGGGATTTCAAAATTAGCGATAAAACAGAATTGGCAACCGTGCTTTATGCCTCTTGGGGTAGAGGAGGAGGAACTGGAAATTATGGAGGTAGTGCCAATAAAAAATATGTAATGCAAACCAACCCATACACTGGAGATTCAGAAAGAACATATATCGATTATGATCAAATTTATGCAAATAATCAAGCACTTCCAAATGGCGAAGGAGCTTTCTCAAACGGATATTTGATTCGATCTTCTGTAAACAATCATGCTTGGTATGGAGTGGTTTCTAATTTAAAACAAGAGTTGAGCAAGAATTTAGTGTTGAATTTAGGTCTTGATTTAAGAACATATTACGGGACGCATTTTAGACAAGTTGAAAACTTAATGGGATTAAATAGTTTCAACGATACAAGAAATCTAAGAGGAGCTAATCATCAAACAGACCCAGCGAATCCTGCTTCTACGTTGGTTACCCAAAGTGTAGCCGTAAATCCTTGGAAATCGTTGTTCAAGACAACCGATGAAAACCAAAGATTGGATTATGACAACAGCGAAAGAATATCTTATGGAGGTATATTCGGTCAATTAGAATACAGTAATGATAATTTCTCTGCTTTTTTCCAAGGATCACTTTCTAATCAATCACACCAAAGATTTGATCGTTATGATTATCTTCCACAGTATGAAGATTCTGAAAAAGTAAACAACACAGGATATAACGTAAAAGCCGGTGGTAGTTACAAGTTCAATGAAAACAATTCATTTTATGTAAACGCAGGTTACTATAACCGTCAACCGTATCACGATAATATTTATTTGAACTTTACCAATGAGGTAAATCCATTAACATCAAACGAAAAGATATTAGGTTTAGAGGCAGGTTATAGCTTTAAGTCTGAATTTTTCAGCGCCAACGTAAATGTTTATAGAACAACTTGGGAAGATAGGGTAGTTTCATCTTCAAGGACAATTAGTAATGCTACCGGAGAAACAATTGGTACTACACCAGTTGCTTTTGGAGACTTGATTTATATATCAGATCTCGGAGTAAAGCAAATTCATTCAGGAATAGAATTGGATGCTGTAGCAAAACCTTTTCCAAAGCTTGATGTTAGAGGGTTCCTTTCGATAGGAAACTGGAAATACGATGGAAATGCCATCAAGAGAACAATGGATGAAAACCAACGATTATTGTTAGAAGAAACGAAAGACGTACACGGAGGAAGAGTTGGTGATGCTGCTCAAACTACTTGGGGACTGGGTTTGAGATATGAAATTTTAAAAGGACTTTCTGTTGATACAGATTGGAGAACCTACAATGATTTGTATTCAAATGTAGGAGCCGTAAAAGAGAATCTGATGTTGCCAAACTATGATTTGGTAGATGCAGGAGTTTCTTATAAATTCAATATAGGAAAGGCACAAACAAATTCTATCGTTTTGAGAGTTAACGTAAACAACGTTTTTGATGAAGTATATCTTTCTGAACTGACAAGTACCATCAAAACAACCGATAATATCCCAGCCGTTGGTACTGCTCCATCAATTGGAACCTACCAAGCAAACGGAAGAGTTTATAAAGGAATTGCCGACGGAAACCAAGGTTACTTTGGTTTAGGCAGAACATGGAATTTCTCTTTGCGTTACAATTTCTAATTTGTATTCAATAAAAATAGAAAGCCTCGTAGCAATGCGAGGCTTTTGTTTTGGCATTATTTAGTATATTTGATTTCCAAAAATTAAAAACACATGTACGAATTCATTCAAAAAGCACATTCTGGCTGGGCCTATTTGGTTTTAGCGTTTCTTCTTATAGCAGTAATCAATGCATTAATCGGATTTTCATCCAAAAAAGAATTCACAGGCAAGGATAGAAAAATTGCCTTGTTTGCTTTGATTTTTACACACATTCAATTCTTAGTTGGAATGATACTTTGGTTTGTATCGCCACTTGGAAAAGCTGTTTTCGGTCAAATGAAAAATTCCGAATTGCGATTGACTTCCTTGGAGCATCCGCTAATCAATATCATAGCCATCATGTTGATTACAATCGGATGGTCGAAACATAAAAAACTGACAGATTCGCATTCAAAATTCAAGACTTTTGCCATCTTTTACACATTAGGTTTGATTTTAATTTTAAGTAGAATCCCTTGGAAACTATGGTTTTAAATATTTAAAAGCTCCAAAATGGGAGCTTTTTTCATTTAAGGTATGGTATTTGTAAAACTAAACCCACGAAACCAATATTTGGATATGAATTAATCATAAATGTAAGTACAATGCTTGGCGTTGATAGCCAATTGTACAGTTGTTAAAGCAATATTTTGCCCTATGAAACAAAAAACAATCATTCTGCTTCTCATTATAACTGCTGTAATTTCTTTGAGCAGTTTTTCTAATAAAGAAAAAGACTTTCAGGAACCTAAGAAAGTTACCCAAGATACCATCAAGAAAAATGCGGCTATTGCCGATAGTTTAGGGCTCATCAGCAATTTGAAACTAAAGTTGCACAAGAAGAATGCCCACGCTTCCTATTATCACGATAAATTTAATGGAAGAAGAACCGCAAGCGGCAAAAAATTCGACAACAGTAAATATACCGCCGCCCATAGAAAATTTCCTTTCGGAACAAAGCTAAAAGTTACCAATGAACTAAGCGGAAAATCCGTTATAGTTGAGGTTACCGATAGAGGACCTTTTACAAAAGGAAGAGAAATTGATTTGACCAGAAAAGCATTTATGGAAATCGCTGCAAACAAAGGAAGCGGTGCTCAAAAAGTAACCATCGAAGTGATTCAATAATCTAAATCCAAATAAAATGAAGAAAAGCGCTTTAAAAATATTTTCGTTAACGCTCTTGCTGAGCTTTTTCTTTTTAAGTTGTTCCTCTTCAAAAAATGCTTCTGGAAAAGTATTGAAAAGCAAAGCCGAAGCTTCCTACTACCACGATAAATTCAATGGAAGAAAAACGGCAAGTGGTGAAAAGTTCAGCAACAGCAAATTAACCGCAGCGCATAGAACATTGTCTTTTGGTACCAAAGTAAAAGTCACAAATCTTGCGAACGACAAATCTGTAGTTGTGGAAATAAACGATAGAGGTCCCTTCAAAAAATCGAGAGAAATAGATTTATCCAAGAAAGCCTTCATGGAAATTACCGACAATAAAAACCACGGAACACTCAAAGTCCGGATTGAAGTTTTAAAATAGATTCATCTTAAAAGCCTGTTTTGCAGGCTTTTTTTATTAACTGTTTATTTCATAATATAAAATTAACACAAATTTAAGTTCGGTTGGTTCGGCTCAAGCCGAACCTCGACGTATCTTTGCCGAAAATTTGATAAAATGTCAGACATACAGAAAGAGAAAGAAGAGTTGATTGAGATGTTTGGAATTCATTTTGAAACACTACACAACTTCCCTCCATTGGCCTCACGAATCCTAGGCACATTAATAGTCGACAGTTGCAGAACGGGATTGACTTTCGAAGATTTAGTAGAAAGAATGTCGGCCAGCAAAAGCTCTGTTTCAACGAGTTTGAACCTGCTTCTGAAGATTGGAAAAATAAACTACTACACCTTACCGGGCGATAGAAAAAAATATTACAAGCCTTGTCCTTTCAGCGAACGACTTGCCAATTATATGAAAATGATCCATTTCGAAAAGGCAATTATCGACAAGATGTTGTCCTACAGAGAAAAGACGGTTTCGTGTCAGGAAGAACGTTGCAACCTTGAAAATGTAAAAGAATACAAGAATCATGTTCTGGAAATAGAGGGACTTTTGCTCAAAACCATAGAGCGATTCAAAGAAATAGAAAATAAAAATAAATCATAATCCTAATCAAAACCAATTTTATACAAATGAAGAATTTTTCAATAGTTTCGATATTTGCCTTGCTGATTCTAGCATCTTGTGGCAAAAAAGAAGAACAACAAATGCCACCCCAAGGACCAGTTCCTTTCCCGGTTCAAACGGTAACAAAGCAGGATGCAGTAGTTTATCAAGAATATACCGCCAACCTTGAAGGACAGCAAAACGTTGAGATCAGAGCCAAAGTAAACGGCTTTATCCAAAAAATTTATGTAGATGAAGGGCAAGTTGTCAAAAAAGGACAATTGCTTTTCAAACTAGAAACTCAAACACAAAACCAAGATGCTGCAGCGGCTCAAGCCAATGTAAAAGCGGCTCAGGTAGAAGTAGACCGTTTGAAACCGTTGGTAGATAGAAAAATAATCAGCGAAGTGCAACTTGAAACCGCTAAAGCTAAATTGGCGCAAGCCAAAAGTGCATATGGAAGCATCGCAGCAAATATCGGTTTTGGAACCATCGTTTCTCCAGTAAATGGAGTAATCGGAAGTTTGCCTTTTAGAGAAGGAAGCTTGGTGAGTTCTGCAAGCGAAATGCCTTTAACGACAGTATCGGATACTAAAATCATTCGTGCCTATTTTTCTATGAACGAAAAACAATTGCTTTTCTTCAACAAAACGTTCAAAGGAGCAACAACTGCTGAGAAGTTGAAAGCCGCTCCGGAAGTTTTATTGCTTTTGGTTGATGGTTCAGAATACGACCAAAAAGGAAAAATCGCTACCATGAACGGTTTGGTAAATCCTCAAACGGGAACTACACAATTCAGAGCTGAATTTAAAAATCCAGAAGGTATTTTAAGAAGCGGAAGCAGTGGTATCGTTCGTTTGCCAATCATAGAAAAAGATGCCATTCTGGTTCCTCAAAATGCAGTTTTCGAAATGCAAGGAAAGAAAATGATTTACGTTGTGGGTCAAGGAAACAAAGTGAAATCAAAAATCATCGAAGTAAGCGGAACTTCAGAATTGAATTTTATTGTAACATCTGGTCTTAACGAAGGCGAAGTTGTAGTGATCGAAGGTGCATCAAAATTAAAAGACGATGCCGAAATTATTCCGCAACAAGCAAAAACAGAAGCAGTTCCAGCAGTTGCTCAGGATACAGCAAAAACAAACATTACCCCAGCTAAAAAATAATTCAAATGTTAAAGACTTTTATAGAAAGACCAGTTCTATCGACGGTTATTTCGATCCTGATTACCATCTTGGGAGTTCTAGGATTGATGTCCTTACCGATAGAACAATATCCTGAAATCGCGCCACCAACGGTTCAGGTAAATGCGACTTATACCGGTGCGAATGCCGAAACGGTATTGAACAGTGTCGTGATTCCTTTAGAGGAAGAAATCAACGGTGTGGAAGGAATGACCTATATGACTTCTTCAGCCGCAAATGACGGTTCTGCAAAAATTTCGGTTTATTTCGAGTTGGGAGTAGATCCGGATATTGCCGCCGTAAACGTTCAGAATAGGGTTGCCCGTGCTACGAGTAAATTGCCTCAGGCGGTTATTCAAACTGGGGTTACTACGCTGAAAAGCCAGACGAGTGCCTTGATGTTCTTTGCCTTGTATTCTAAAAACAAGGATTTCGATGAAACCTATATTCAGAATTATGCTAAAATCAACCTGGTTCCTAAACTACAACGTGTAAAAGGTGTAGGTCAGGTAAACGTTTTTGGAGCGAAAGATTACTCGATGAGAATCTGGATCGATCCAGAAAAAATGGCTTCCTATAATGTTGCGCCAAAAGACATCCAAGCGGCCTTACTAGAACAAAACGTAGAAGCCGCTCCGGGAAAATTTGGTGAAAATGCCGAAGGTGTTTACGAATATGCAATCAAATACAAAGGAAGACTTTCGGAGATCAAGGATTATGAAAATATCATCATCAAGGCTACTGGAAATGGAAATTTCCTTCGTTTGAAAGATGTTGCTACAGTAGAATTGGGTGGCTTCAACTACGGAACCAAGAATATCGCAATGGGTGAGCAGGGTGTTGCGGTTGGGGTTTTCCAAACTTCAGGATCCAATGCTCAGGACATCATTACCGAAGTAATGTCGATTTTGGAAGAAACAAAACCAAATTTCCCGGCAGGTGTAGATTATATCATTCCGTTCAACACGAAAACATTCTTAGATGCTTCTATTGATAAGGTAATCATGACCTTGATCGAAGCCTTTATCCTTGTATTTATTGTAGTGTACATCTTTTTGCAGGATTTCCGTTCTACGTTGATTCCGGCCATTGCGGTTCCGGTGGCCATTGTAGGTACGTTCTTTTTCCTTCAGATATTTGGATTCTCGATTAATATGTTGACTCTTTTTGCGATGATCTTGGCCATTGGTATTGTCGTCGATGATGCGATTGTCGTCGTCGAGGCAGTGCACGCCAAATTGGATGAAGGAGCAAAAACAGGAAAAGAAGCTACACTTTCTGCCATGAGCGAAATCACCGGAGCGATCATCTCGATTACCTTGGTAATGGCGGCGGTATTTATTCCGGTATCGTTCCTTAGCGGACCTTCGGGAGTTTTCTACCAGCAGTTTGCGATTACATTGGCAATCTCGATTTTGATTTCGGCAGTAAACGCATTGACCTTGAGTCCGGCGCTTTGTGCCTTGTTGTTGAAACCACACCCTGATGGCGATCACCACAAGAAAAACTTCAAGGATCGATTCTTTATCGCCTTCAATACAAATTTTGATAGGATGAACAACCGCTACGTAAAATCATTAGGATTTTTAGGTAGAAAAAAATGGATAACGGTTGTAGCATTATTGGTTTTCTCCGGAATCACTATATTATTGTTCCAAAACACCCCTTCAGGATTTATCCCGAATGAAGACAGGGGTATCATCATGGCCGATTTGACGCTTCCTCCGGGAACAACGTTGGAGAAAACGCAAAAGACGGTTAATGAATTGGATTCTATCTTAGGTTCGATGGACATCGTTGAAGCAAGGATGAGCGTAGTGGGTTTCAGTTTGCTGAACAGTGTAAACGGAGGTTCGTATGCCTTTACCGTAATCAAATTGAAAGATTGGAAAGAACGTAAGGAAGCCAATCAATCGGTGGATGCGGTCGTAGGCGAGTTGTTCGGAAGAACGGCGCACTTCAAGGATGCTCGAGCGTTGTTTTTTACACCTCCGAGTGTACAAGGTTTTGGTACTGCCGATGGTTTTGAATTTAAAATTCAAGATACCGGTGATGATGATTGGGCAACGGTAAGTAAGGTGAGCAATGAATTTTTAGGAGAGCTGATGAAGCGTCCTGAAATTCAATACGCCATGACCAACTTTAACCCTGCTTTCCCGCAATTCCAAATGGACATCAATGTAGAAAGAGCGAAGGATGCAGGAGTATCGGTTTCGGACATCTTCAATACGATGCAAGGATATTATGGTGGATTGTACACTACGGATTTCAATAAATTTGGTAAGCAATACCGTGTCATGATTCAGGCGAAAGCCGAAGACAGAGCTACGGAAGCTTCGTTGAACAATATTTATGTTAGAAATGCTGGCGGACAACAGGTTGCCATCAGTCAGTTTGTAGATTTGAAAAGAATCTACGGTCCGGAGGCTGTAGCACGTTTTAATATGTTGAAAGCCGTAAATGTAAACGGTAAGGCGAAACCAGGTTACAGTTCTGGAGATGCCATCAAAGCGATTCAGGAAGTGGCCGAACAGCATTTGCCAAAAACCTATTCGTATGAATTCTCAGGAATGACACGTGAGGAAATCTTGGCAGGTAGCCAGGCGGCAGGCGTTTTCTTGCTGAGTTTGATTTTCGTTTATTTCTTGCTAAGTGCGCAGTATGAAAGTTATTTGGTACCGTTATCCGTAATCTTGTCATTGCCTGTGGGTATTGCCGGAGCCATTGGTTTTGTGAAGCTGGCCGGACTTGAAAATAACATCTACTTCCAAGTTGCCCTGATCATGTTGATAGGACTCTTGGCGAAAAACGCCATCTTGATCGTGGAGTTTGCCATCCAAAGGCGACGACATGGAATGGACCTGCTTCCTGCAGCAATTGAAGGAGCTAAAGCGCGTCTTCGTCCAATTTTGATGACCTCATTGGCCTTCATCTTCGGATTATTGCCATTGGCGTTGGCTTCTGGAGTAGGTGCTGTAGGTAACCGTTCTATCGGTATGGGTGCTGTCGGTGGAATGTTGGTAGGAACAATTTTCGGAGTTTTTGTAATTCCAATCTTGTTTGTCATCTTCCAAAGCCTTCAAGAAAGAATCTCTGGAAAACCAGTGTTTGTGCAAAATGAATCTGATGTAATACTTTTAGACGAAGAAAATGAAAAATAAGATATATAAGGTTGTGCTGGTTGTTGTTCTAGGAACAGTAATGCAATCGTGCTTCGTCGCAAAAAAATACGACAGGCCAGAACTAAAAACAGAAAATTTATACAGAACAGAAGTGGTGTCAACAGACACTACTTCTTTAGCCAACGTTTCTTGGGACAAGGTATTTACCGATCCAATACTCCAAGGCTATATCAAAACCGGGTTGCAGAACAATTACGATATTCGAATTGCCATGCAAAACATCGTAGCGGCCGAGGCCACTTTCAAGCAAGGAAAAGCAGGCTATTTGCCAACCTTTAGTTTGGGTGCCGACTGGACGCATCAGGAACTTTCTAAGAACACACAGATTGGTCGATTGATCAGCGGAAGCGGTGGTGCTACAAACGTAGATCAATACCAGTTCGTAGGAAACCTTTCTTGGGAGGCTGATATCTGGGGTAAAATCAGAAGTAACAAGCGTGCTGCCAATGCTTCCTATTTGCAGACCATTGCTGCCAATCAGGCGGTGAAAACCCAATTGATTTCGAGCATTGCTTCTACCTATTATCAATTGCTTGCGGTGGATGCCCAAATCAAATTGGCAGAAGAAACTCTGATCAACAGAAACGAAAGCATCGAAGTGATTGTAGCTCTAAAAGATGCCGGAAACGTAAACGAAGTGGGCGTGAAGCAAACCGAAGCACAGAAATATGCAACGGAAATCATCATTGCCGATTTGAAACAGAATCTGATTGTCTTGGAAAATACCTTGAGCGTACTTCTAGGACAGGCTCCGGCCAAGATCGAGAGAAGCACGTTGGAGGCGCAGGTGATGCAGCCAGAAATTACATTGGGCGTTCCTGCAACTTTATTGCGCAACCGTCCAGATGTTGTGGCGGCAGAATACAACTTGATTTCTTTGTTTGAACAAACTAATGTGGCGAAAAGCAATTTCTATCCTTCGTTTAAGGTAACGGCAACGGGAGGTTTCCAGAGTATCGACCTGAAAGATTGGTTCAGTACCAATTCCTTATTTGCTAATGTGGTAACGGGATTGACACAGCCGCTCTTTAACGGACGCCAAATCAGGACGCGTTATGAAATTGCAAAAGCACAGCAACAGCGTGCCTATCTGGAGTTTGAGAAATCGTTGCTAACAGCCGGTCAAGAGGTTTCAAACGCCTTGGCACAATACAACAACGAAACGGCCAAGCTCGAAATTAGAGGCAAGCAGGTAGAGGCCTTAAAAAAAGCAGCCGATTATTCTGACGAGTTATTGACGTACGGTATGGTAAACTATCTCGAAGTTTTGACTGCCAAAGACAATGCCCTCAATACCGAACTGAATTTAATTGACAATAAATACAGACAATACAACGCCATCATCGAGCTTTACCGTGCTCTTGGTGGAGGATGGCAATAAGATAATGATTTTGGTTTTTTATTTGTTGCAACCACTCAATGTTTAGGCATTGGGTGGTTTTTTTATGAAGAAAAATTATTTTTTCTATCTCTAATAAATTCGATGGTCGTTTTTCCGTGCGGTTTTGGTTTTCCATCTTCGCCCAAACTCACCATTGTGATGGTATCGATGGTAATAATGGTGTCCCAGGTCATGATGTTTCTTACTTCGCATTTAAGTACAATGGAAGTATTTCCAAATTTCACCACATCAATTCCAATCTCGATGATATCGCCCTGTTTTGCCGAACTTCTAAAATTAATTTCGGACATGTGCTTGGTTACAATCCTTGAATTTTCCAGCTGAATGATGGAGTAGAGCGCAAGTTCTTCATCGATCCAAGCCAGTAGCTTGCCTCCAAACAAAGTACCATTTGGATTTAAATCTTCGGGTTTAACCCATTTTCTAGTGTGAAATCTCATAATCTTTTCTTTAAATAGTAAAAATAGTATTTAATTGGATAGCCGTAAATTTGTACGGTAACAATATGATATTTTTTTGATTAGAATATTCACAATCTGTTTTCTTATGCTTGCATAGGTTGTGAAATTCGCAAAAATTGATGGTTATTTTATGCATAAAAAACAAAAATGCAAGCCTATTTGTTAAAATATGTGTTAAAAACGCTAAGTCAATGAAAAAAAATGTCTTACTTTGCACTCAAAATTAAAACTAAAAAAATTAAAACGATTATGAAAAAGATTTTACTTACACTAAGCGCTTTTGCACTTACTTCGGGTGTATTTGCACAGGACGTGACAACAACGTCAACAGAAACAAGTTCATCAGACTACAACAAATGGTCTATTGAGTTGAATGGAGGTCTAAACAAGTATCAAAGACCAGCTACTAGCGGATACTATACAGCTACTCCAAGCCCATGGAACGCAGATTTAGGTGTTCGTTACATGTTCAATAACAAATTTGGTGTTAAGTTAGATGCTGGATACTACAATTTTACAGGACATGATGATTCAATGGATTTTGATACTCATTACTACAGAGCAAATCTTCAAGGGGTTGCTAACTTAGGAAGAATCATGAGCTTTGAAACTTGGACTAATACTATTGGATTATTAGGACACGCAGGTTTCGGATACGGACAATTGAAAAGTGACAATGCTGACTTCACTGATAAGATGTTTAATTTTATGGCTGGTGTAACTGGTCAGATCAAATTATCTAACAGAGTTGCTCTTACAGGGGATTTTACAACTATCCTTAATGCAAAACAAGATTATGCATTTGATGGTGCAAGTACTCATGGTGGTAGAGGTTTTGGTGGAATTCTTTTCCAAGGAACTGTTGGTTTGACAGTTTACTTAGGTGGAAACGAAAAACATGCTGACTGGGTAGCAATGGATTCTGAATTGAAAAAAGAAATCGATGCTTTAGAAAACAGATTGGCAACTATCGAAACTGGATTGACTGATTCTGATCAAGATGGTGTGGCAGATATGTTTGATGCTGAACCAAACTCAATGGCTGGTGTAGCAGTTGATACTAAAGGTAGAACTATTGACAGAAACAATAATGGTGTAGCTGACGAGTTAGAAAACTATTTTGAAACTAAATATGGTGACAAAGGAACTAGCTCAACTGCAGGTATGGATGTAAAAAGCTTGATCAATGATGGATATGTAAATGTTTATTTTGATTTCAACAAAACACAACCAACAACTGAATCTGCTTCTGGAATCAATTTCTTAGTAAAATATTTGAAAGCTAACCCATCTGCTTCTGCTGATGTTGTAGGTTATGCTGATGAAATTGGAAATGCTGATTACAATAAAAACTTATCTCAACAAAGAGCTAACAACGTAAAACAAATCCTTGTTGATGCTGGAATCAGCGGATCAAGATTGAATGTTGTTGCAAACGGAGAAGATACTTCTGTAAACAAAGATTCTAAACAAGCACGTCAAATCGTAAGAAGAGTTACTTTCAAAATCAAATAATTCTTTAAGATTATAAATTAAGAAGCCCTGAGAAATCAGGGCTTTTTTTATGCGATACCTTCCATGGAAGGTTGCCCACTAATAGTCAATCTTTATGAGATGAATGAAAATGAGATCTTATAATCCCTTTAGAATAGTAGTGATTTATATTAGGCTGTTTTCTGCAGAATAAGAGTTGAAATTGTTTATGAAAAGGCTTATTAAACAATGTTAGAGAATGGATTTATAGTTTTTAGAAAGATGGTTTCTGTGTGCTTTATAAGTTTGAGGATGGCATATAAATAAACTGTATGGGCAGAGATGCATCTAAATTTAAACTAAAAGAACATACGAATATCTTACTTCCGTGAAATCAACTGCTTCGACAGGAAATTAAATCAATATCAATTAAAAGAAAAAGTCTAGACAATTAATTTCTTTAATTTGCAGCTTAGTATCATAAAAAAGCCCTTCCGTATTGGAAGGGCTTTTTATTATTTGATTGCATTGTAATTACTTGACGATAAGGAAT
>NZ_JBMGQS010000045.1:0-20166 GCF_049060005.1 Flavobacterium sp. PLA-1-15
GATCTGCAAAATCTGGCGGAAACGGCTATTAAGGAAATAAATCTGAAGGTTGAACGACCAGCGCTCCATCTGATGGTAAAAATCATCCAAGTAAGGATTGTCAACCACATCTTCAAAATGCGGTTCCCATTTAAAATGTTTCGCCAATAATCGCGTAAGTGTCGTTTTTCCTGCGCCTATGTTTCCTGCTACTGCTATGTGCATTACGGTATTATGATTTTATGATTGATAATTCCTTGTCGTGTAAAAATAGATAAAATTCGGTCTTTGTAGTAAAAACTTTCAAAGCTTTTCTCAACATTTTCCAGCAGGTATTTTTTGTCGTTTTTCAAATCAACGATGTGCAATTGACCTTCGCTTGAATACAGCAATTGCCTGTCGCCGATAAATTGCAGTCGCTCAAAACCCTCCACTTTTCCGATGGTGGTGACTTTTCCAAAGACATCACAGATGTTCCAGTTGCCTTTGCCATCAATCCATTGGAAATAATTAAAATCCGAATCATAATGGCTCAAATTTTCCTGAAAAGGCGATGCCAATGTTTGAAGTGTATTTTTTTGAGGATCGAACAGACCCAATTGCTGGGTAAGGCTGTTGTAGATCCAGAATCGGTTTTGGGAAGCAATTCCTACTGCCGAAGCGATAATAGGGATAGGAAATTCGGAAAAATTTACCCGTTGCGTTTCGTTCAGCTGATTGTCGAGCGTTACAACGGTATTGAAATTTTCGTAAAACAAAAGCAGTTTCAACGGATTCTGCAAATCGACACGGGCAATTTTTCCCAATGAAAGATTTTTGTATTCTAACGACTGACCGTCTTTTTGCTTGAATAAAATATTATTCTTGATAAAATATTGAAAGCCAAATTTATCAATGCCGACGAATTGATCAAACACAAGTTCAACAGTTTCATATCGGCTGGCCAAAAGCTTTTGCTCCTGGGCAAATGCCGATGTAGAAAGTATCACAAGAAAAAGAAGAAGGATTTTTTTCATATCAGCTAAAGTACAATTTTAATTTTTTCTGTAAACTTAGAGTTGGCTAATTATAGCCACAGATTCACAGATTTAACTTTAAAAAGATAACTAGAGGTTTTCTAATTGAATTTTATGTGTAGAAGTAAAGTGAAAAAATGACGCTATTACATCTGTGAATCAGTGGCTGAAATAAGCACAGGAGATTATATATTTAACAGATATTTGTAACAATGCAAAAGAACTTTCGTCATATTTGTCGTATCTAAAATAATGATTATGAAAAAAATAATTGCTTTAGCTGTTTTTGCATTTGGAATTTCGAACGTACAGGCACAGAAGGATTTTCAAGGAATGGCTGTTTACGAGTCGAAAACAAGTAATGCCGATATGAAAACGATGATGGGAAGAAACAAAGAAATTACTCCCGAAATGCAAAAGATGATTGAAGACCGAATGAAAGGAATGTTTGAAAAGACATTTATCTTGAATTTTGACCGCTCGGCTTCTATTTACAAAGAAGAAGAAAAGTTGGAAGCTCCGGGAAGCCAAACCGGCATGAATTCTCGAATGATGAATTCCTTTACAGGTGGTGGTGGCACACTCTATAAAAACGTGAAGGAAAAAACCTTTACGGTTGACAAGGAATTTATGGGAAAAGAATTTCTTGTAAAAGATTCTTTGCCACAGCTGGAATGGAAAATGGAGAGCGAAACCAAGCAAATAGGCGGTTACACGTGTTATAAGGCAACTGCAATTAAGCCCGTGAGCAAGACAAGTTTTAAAGATTTTAGGCTAAAAGAAGAAAATAAAGACGACAAAAAGGAAGCGGAGAAAAGCACTAATTTTATGGATGCTTTTGAAGCGCCAAAAGAAATTCAAGTGACGGCTTGGTACACTCCAGAAATTCCAATCAACCAAGGGCCTGATAATTACTGGGGATTACCGGGGTTGATTTTGGAAGTGAGCGACGGAAAAACGGTCATCTTATGTTCTAAAATCGTAATGAATACCAAAGACAAAAAAGAAATTAAAGAACCAAAGACAGGAAAAGTCGTTACACAGAAGGAATTTGATGAAGTGATGTTGAAAAAGATGGAAGAACTTCAACAGATGGGTAATCGACCTGGAGGTTTCCGAATGGGAAGGTAAATTGTGTCACGATTTATACAAAGAAACATATAGTTGTCACCTCGACGAAGGAGAGGTCACATTATGTGAATCAGGTTTGGTGAGTTTCTTTATGAGACCTCTCCTTCGTCGAGGTGACAAGTTTGAAGATAAGAAATCAATAAATCATTTTATAGCCTTGACCACGAACATTTAGAATATGAATGTTGGGGTCGAGGCTTAATTTTTTACGCAATTTGGTAATAAAAACGTCCATACTCCTGCCGTTGAAAAAATCATCATCGCCCCATATTTTCTTTAAAACCACCGAACGATCTAGGATTTCATTTTTGTTTTCGTTTAAGAAATAAAGTAGCTCGGCTTCGCGATGCGTAAGTGAAATAATGGTATCCGAAATTTGTAGCGTTTGCTTGTTAAGATTAAAAAGGTAAGAGCCAATATAAATATCTTCATCTGTTTTTTCAGAAATAATCCTTCCCAAAAGCGAATGGATTCGAACAATCAGTTCCTCCATACTGAAAGGCTTTTTGAGGTAATCATTTCCACCAAAGTTAAAACCATCCACTACATCCTGCGTCTGCGATTTAGCTGTCAGGAAGATAATCGGAATCTTTTTGTCGATTTTCCGAATATCCTTTGCAACCGAAAAGCCATCCTTTTTAGGCATCATTACATCCAGAACCAAGAGGTCGGATTTTTGTTTGGTAAAGGCTTCAAAAGCTTCTTCGCCATCCTTGCAATGCACTACTTCAAAGCTTCGGGTTTCCAAACTTTCTTTGATTATTAAGGCCAATGCCGGTTCGTCTTCGGCTAAAATGATTTTGATTTTATTAGGCATCGGGAAGATTGATTTTAAAGATGGTTGATTTTGTATTTGGCAAAAGTTCTAACGTTCCGCCGTGTTTTTCGATAATCTTTTTAGAATAGAACAAGCCGATTCCAAAACCTTTTACATCGTGTACATTCCCTTTTGGGATACGGTAGAATTTATCGAAAATCTTTTCACGTTGTGCTTTTTCAATGCCAGTGCCGTTGTCTTCAACTGTTATGATGGTTTTCTTTTCGGTTTTTGATAAACCAACATACACTGTTTCTCCGCCATATTTTAAGGCATTATCAATCAGATTGGAAATTACATTTTCAAAATGAAACAAATCGACTTTGCAATCAAGATGTTCCAAATTAGAATTGAAGATGAGGTGCTTTTCAGGTGCAAACAATTGGTGCTTGTCGATGTTGGATTTAATGAGTTCCACAATGTTGACGCTCTCTTTGTTTAAAGCCAATTCGTTCGTGTCAAGCGATGCAGTTTCAAGCAATTTTTCCACCATTATTTCGAGTTTCTTCAATTGCTGCCCCGAAATGTTGAGGTAGCGTTCGGTTTTTTCTTTGTCGTCAATGTCATTAAAGCTTCTAATTCCTTCAATTGCGGAGGAAATAGTTGTAATAGGTGTTTTGAACTCGTGGGTAATGTTGCTGATCAGGTCGTTCTTGATTTCATCTATTTTTTTCTGCTTGTTGATGGTTTTCAAAAGATACAACAAACAAAAAATGATGGAAAGTGAAAGTGCCAAAGACAGTATGATTTCAGTCATACTTCTCTTTAAAATCAAGCTGGTAGGGTCAGAAAAGGAAATCTGTAATTTTTGATCATTAGGCAAGAAAGTGGTTCCAGAGAAAGCAGACAAAGGCAATTGGTTAGGAGCTTTTTTTCTAAATTCATCAAAGATGGTATCGGCTTTAAAATGTTGCAGGCTATACTCAATACCAATATTTTTTCGTGCCAATTCTTTGTCTAATGCTTTTCCTAATTTTTCAAAAACTAAAGAATCCTGTACCAATGATATGATGATCTTATTGGCCAAATCAGTAAGTTTGGAGATGCTATCGGTGGCTTTTTTTCCTTTGAAGATATTGATGGACGAAACTTTATCGCTGTTTCCATGTATTTCAACGGTCGATTTTATGCCTTTCTTTTCTAGTTCTTTAGTGACGTTTTTCTTAATCGAATCTTTGAATTTTTGTGCTATACCAGTTTTTGCTAATTCCTCATCGCTTGTTGAAGAAATTTCCATTTGAAAGTTGGTAGAAACTGTATAATCGGCTTTGATACTGTCCGCTTTTTTTAAAGTAGTATCCTTTTTTAGATAAGGACCTTTCACCGTCTTTAATTTAGAAATATGCTTCTTAAAGACGGTGTCAAGTTTGATTTTTTCTAAAAAGTCATCATTACCTGTAGAGTCATCTTTATCAACAAAAGCCATAAAATTGTTTTTAGAATCTTCTACATAATAGTATTCGATACTTTCATCGAAGGCAGTTTGCACTTCCTTAATGAGTTGTATTTTGTTCTCTTTGTAGTTTTTGATGTTCCAAAATATTTGCAAGCCTATTGTGGCCAATATGGTTACAGTAATAAAGAATAATATGTATTTGTATTTTGAGGATTTCATTTTTCAAAAGTAATAACTAAAAATAAAAAAAGTGCTCCGTTAACAATCGTTAACTTTGGTTAACGGTAAGTAAGAATTGTAGTGCGTTTATTTGCAATGTACTTTTGGAACAAACCATTGAATTAGTTTTACAGCAAGGATGGAAATTTTTTTCATCCTGCCTGTTCCAAATTTGCGACATCAGAATATTTTAAACATAAAAATCAACACTATGAACAGATTAATTATTACATCGATTGTTTTCCTAACATTGTGCTCAACAAAAATTTTTGCCCAAGAATTCCACGGAATGGCTGTTTATGAATCCAAAACCAATCTCAAGGATATGAAAATTGAGAGCAAGGATATAAATGATGAGATGAACAAGATGATAATGGAAAGTATGAAGAAGCAATTTGAGAAAAAATACTTCTTGGATTTTAATAAAAGCGAATCTGTTTATTATGAAGAGCAAAAGCTGGAAACTCCAACACCAAGTACAAGTGGTTTTTCGATGAGTTTTTCAAGCAGTAGTGGCGGTGGCGAGAAAACCTATAAAAATGTAAAAGAAAAGCAACAGATTGCAGAGCAAGATTTTTTCGGAAAAGAATTTTTAGTAACCGATTCATTAAAAAATTGGAAATGGCAATTGAAGGATGAAACCAAGAAAATAGGAAACTATACTTGCTACAAAGCCATTCATGTTGACCCTGTTACTCCGGAAGACATCAAGCAATACGAAGATTTCAAGAAGCAACAAGAAACGTCAAAAACTACTTTTTTCATAATGGATGAACCAAAAGAAAGAATCACAACGGTTTGGTATTCGCCAGAAATTCCAGTTAGTCAAGGTCCTGGAGAATTCTGGGGATTGCCAGGGCTAATTATGGAAGCCAACTATGATAACACTACCATTTTGTGTTCAAAGATTGTATTGAATCCTAAAACAAAAAATGAAATCAAAAAACCAAAAAAAGGAAAAAAAGTAACAAAAAAGGAATATGAGAGTCTAATCGAAAAACAAATGGAGCAAATGAAGGACGAGAATGGAGCCATTCGTATTGAAATTCAAAAATAGACTTTAAAACAGCAGTTATAAAATGCAAAAACACATCATCATCGTCCTCCTATTTATATTTGGAATTTCGGCAAAAGCCCAAAACATCAAGTTCGAAGGATATGTTTCGGATCCCAAGGGAATAGGTTTGGAAATGGCCAACGTTATGGCGGTAAACCAAGCAACCAAAGGAATGGACGGTTATTCGATAACAAATGATAAAGGAAAATTCCAATTATCATTGAAGCCAAATACTTCCTATACCATTAAAATCAGTTATATTGGATATTCAGCTTTAGAAGAAACAATTGTCACGACTACTGAAAATGTCAATAAAATCTTTACTCTTCAAGAAGGCGTTGAATTGGAAGGCGTTGAGATTGTGCATGAAATGCCGGTTTCCATAAAAGGAGATACCATTGTCTATAACGCCGATTCATTTACCACAGGAACCGAACGAAAGCTGGAAGATGTATTGAAAAAGATGCCTGGAATTGAAGTAAATGCCGATGGTGAAATAGAAGTTGAAGGTAAGAAAGTACAAAAACTGATGGTGGAAGGCAAGGACTTTTTTGATGGTGATACAAAATTAGGCGTGAAGAATATTCCAGCCGATGCAATCGACAAGGTTCAGGTTTTGAGAAACTATAACGAAAACTCAATCTTGAAAGGTGTCGAAAATAATCAGGATAATATTGCGATGAACATCAAGCTTAAAGAAGGAAAAAAGAATTTCTGGTTTGGAGATATGACCGCCGGAATTGGTGTCGGGCATAAAGAAGAACGGTATCTGGTGAATCCAAAACTGTTTTATTACAACCCAAAATACAGCATCAATCTTATTACAAACTTTAATAATATTGGGGAGTTGCCACTGACCATTCAGGATTACTTTAAATTCAGTGGCGGTTTTAGGAGTATGATGGCAAAAGGAGGTTCATCGTTTAATGTCTCGTCAAACGATTTGGGAATTTCGATGATGCGAAACAACCGAGCCAAGGAAATTGAGACGAGTTTTGGAGCGACAAATTTTTCTTATAATGTAACCAAAGCGTGGACGTTGAGTGGTTTTGGAATATTGTCTTCTTCCATTACCGACTTGGAAACAAATTCACAAACGACGATTTTAGATACCGGTGCTGAACAAAGAAGTGAAGACGTTTCACATCAAAAAAGCAATTTAGGATTATTCAAATTAAGTTCAAGCTACAAGCCAAGTACGAAATTTCAATTTGATTATGATGTTTTCGGGAAACTTTCCAAACAAGATGAAAATAACGACTTGTTGCGAGAATCGATTGTTAGCAATGTTTCGAGCACGGAGAGTATTTTTACGAAAAAAGACCAAAGCCCAACTTCTTTTAGCCAAAATTTAAGCTTTTTTTACACGCCTACAGATAAGCACGTTTGGGCTCTAGAAATGCAGCATCTCTATCAGGATGAAGATCCTTTTTATAATGCAAATTTGCAGAGTGAGCCTTTTGAATTGACGGGTTATATTTCGGGACAAAACCGAAATGACTACAACCAAAGCCGTTTTGTGAAGACCAATAAGATCGATGCCAAATTGGACTATTATTATATGGTTACGCCAAAAAGCAACATCAATATAACATTAGGAAACACAAATTCACATCAAAATTTCAACTCGGATATTTTTCAGATTTTGGATAACGGAATGCAGAATAATCTTGATGCGCCAGAAAATACCAACCGTGTACGCTATGATTTTAATGATGCTTTTGTTGGATTGCATTATAAAATATTAACCGGTAAATTCACCTTTACACCAGGTTTCAGTGTGCATTCCTATTCGATGAACAATCAACAGTTAGGAAAAAAATACAAGCAAGATTTCTTTAGAATCCTGCCGGATTTCTATGCCTTGTATCAGATTAAAAAATCAGAATCGCTGACGTATAATTTTTCGTTTACCAATAGCTTTACAGATATCAATCAATTGGTTCAAGGAAATATACTACAGGGATATAGTAGTTTGTTCAATGGCGATCCAGATCTTAAAAATGCAACTGCCCAACAACATTCTTTGCGTTATTTCAAATACAATATGTTTAATTTTGAGAACATCAGTGCTTCGGTAAATTACAGCAGGACGATGGACCCTATAAAAACCAATGCGACTTTCACTGGTGTAAATCAAATTTCAACCCCTTTCAATTCTGATTTTGCAGATGAAAGTATTTCTGGATTTGGACTTTACGGACGTTCGTTTCTACGCTATTACAAGGCATCTTTAAGTGCAAGATTGGCTTGGTCGAAGTTTAATAACATACAAAACACAAACGAAATTGTATCGGAAAGTTTTACACAAAATTATACGCTTTCGGCTTCTACCAATTATAAAAAACTTCCTAATTTAGAGATAGGTTATGCGTTGACTGTGAATGATTACACGGGTGGTGTTTTTTACAATGAAAAGCCTTTTGCGAAGCTGGATTATTATTTCTTAGACAGTTTTTCATTCGTAACAGAATATGAATACAACCATTATTACAATCAAGACAGGACATCCGATAACAAATTTGACTTCCTTTCTGCAAGTTTGATTTATCAGAAAAAAGACAGCAAGTGGGAATATAAGGTTTCAGGAACAAACCTACTGAATACAACTTCCATCAACGACGACAGCTTTTCGCAATTGATTACAAGAACCTCTCAGTATAGAGTACAGCCGAGGTACATTATCTTTAGTTTGAAATATAATTTGTAGTAATTTTTTAAATTTCGGATATAAAAAATCCCGTTCACGAAGGCGAACGGGATTTTTATTTTGTGTCCCGAAGCTTCGGGATTTGTATATTTCTTAGTGAGCTTAGTGGTTAAAATTATATCCCGAAAGCCGCTTTCACTTTATCAACGAAATCTAATTTCTCCCAAGTAAACAATTCCACTTCAACCGTTTTTGTAAGTCCGCCTGGAGCAGAGAAAGTCTTAGTAACCGTTTCTGGTTTTCTTCCCATGTGTCCGTAAGCAGCCGTTTCGCTGTAGATAGGGTTTCTTAATTTCAATCTTTGTTCGATGAAGTATGGACGCATGTCAAATACGTTTTCCACTACTTTACTGATTTCACCATCTGTCAAATTTACTTTAGAAGTTCCATAAGTAACTACGTTGATAGAAGTTGGTTTTGCAACACCAATCGCATACGAAACCTGAACCAAAACCTCGTCGCACAATCCAGCAGCAACCAAGTTTTTAGCAATATGACGTGTAGCATAAGCAGCAGAACGGTCCACTTTACTTGGGTCTTTTCCTGAAAATGCACCACCACCGTGAGCACCTTTTCCTCCGTATGTATCCACGATGATTTTTCTTCCTGTCAAACCAGTATCTCCATGAGGTCCTCCAATTACGAATTTCCCTGTTGGGTTGATGTGATACGTAATATCATCATTAAACAAATGTGCATATTGAGGATATTTTGCCTTCACTCTAGGAATCAAGATCGAAACCAAATCCGATTTGATTTTTGCCAACATCGCAGCTTCTTCATCAAAATCATCGTGCTGTGTAGAAATTACAATAGCATCAATTCGTTGTGGTTTGTTATCATCAGAATATTCAAGGGTAACTTGCGATTTTGCATCAGGACGTAAGTACGTGATTTCAGCATTTTCTCTTCTCAAATTAGCCAATTCAATCAACAAAGCGTGTGATAAATCTAAAGCCAAAGGCATATAGTTTTCTGTTTCGTTTGTTGCATAACCAAACATCATTCCTTGGTCACCAGCTCCTTGCTCTTCTTTGCTTGCACGGTCAACTCCTTGGTTGATATCTGCAGATTGCTCGTGAATAGCCGAAAGGATTCCACATGAATTTGCTTCAAACATGTATTCGCTTTTCGTGTAGCCAATTTTTCTAATAACTTCTCTTGCGATATTTTGAACATCAAGATAAGTGTTCGATTTTACTTCACCAGCCAAAATTACTTGTCCAGTTGTCACCAAAGTTTCGCAGGCAACTTTAGAATCGGCATCAAATGCCAAGAAATTATCAATTAATGCATCTGAAATTTGATCTGCAATTTTATCAGGATGTCCTTCGCTAACAGATTCTGACGTAAATAAATAAGCCATAATTATAGTTTTAATTTAAGCAGAAGAAAAAATAATTGCAGGAAAAACTAAAGGAGAGTAGTTCTGCTTTAGCATTTTTTTATGAGGTTGCAATCAGTTCAAATTTTTCCTCTTGATTTTCGACTGCAAATGTATGAAACCATTTTGAATTGAAAATTAATCTTAACCTTTTTTTGAAAAATTGTGTTTTTCCGGTAACTCATATTTAAAAGCTAAATACGAAGTATTTAAACAGCATTGCAAAAAAAACAAAATGTTAAATTTTCAATTATCGTTTGGTCAATCCAAAAATAGTTCAGAAGTTTGCTTCATTAAAAAATAAGAAAAATGAATTTATCAATTTGCATCTGTCGTCATTTTATGTGGAAAGTTTCCGCAGAGGACAGCATTGCATAATTTTAAATTTTTAAAATATACCAATCAAACCTCTGCACATCGCAGAGGTTTTTTTTTACCCAATTTCAAATAATAAAAATAATAACAATAAATAACAAAATGAATCAATCAACACATACATATTTTTGTTGTTATACAGCTTGGATGCACCGCATTCCGCACCGCTATTGCCAAAAGTGAAAGACCTGTTCTTTGTTATAGTTCAACTATAAGCCCTTTTGGTTAGCCATCCGAAAGGGCTTTTTTTATGACCTGTAACTAAAGTTCGCCAAAAATAAAAGTTGTTTTTTGTTTGTTTGTTAGAAACTGTCTTTGGCTTTTGACATTGGTCAGAGGCAGTTTTTTAAAACGTAATCCCAAATTCTAAAAAAAATAAAATCATGTCAGCTATCAAAATAAACCTCATACTCTTCGGAATCGGAAACGTTGGAAGTGCCTTAATCAATCAAGTCATCCAGCAGCAAAAAAGCCTGCTCCAAGAAAAAAATATCGAACTCGTTTTTGCCATAATAACAAATTCTACCCTTGCTTTTTTCGAAAGAGAAGGCCAAAAAAATAGATGGGATGCTGATTTTACAAAGTCTCCGGCACCCTTCACCATCCAAAATCTCATAGATTATGCAAAAGAAGCAGAGCTCGAAAACCTCATTGCCATTGATGCCACAACAAGTGCAGAAATAATAAATTCATACGATTTGCTCCTTCAAAATAATTTCGATATTCTTTCCGTTAATAGCAACAGCACCCTTCAGGAGCCCGAAGTTACACCAGAAAATCTGATAAATCAGATACTTCAAATCGCTACGCTTTATGTGGCTCAAAAACGCCAAATCGCCTAAACCTCAAACCTACAACGTTGTAGGTTTATTTTTTTAAAACCAGTTGCAAATCCCAAATCTATTGCATTACTTTGCACTGTTCATAAACATATTGATTGTTATCACGAAAGGTGGAGGGATTAGACCCAGTGAAGCCTTAGCAACCCTACTCTCGTAGAAGGTGCTACATTCTATTCGTCACGGCGAAACAGATAACTCGGAGAAATTCCCTCAACTTTCCTTGATACATATAATATTTTTTAGAAGCGAACGGCTTGCGCATTTCAGCAATCCATGTTCCCGCTTTCCGTTGCAATCATTTTTATTTTTAAAGAAAAAATAAAAATGATTTCCACTACAAACACGTAGTGTTCACCGAACTCTTATGTGAATAAGAGTAATGTGAGGTAATCGGGGCTATTGAAAAATCCATTTTTGCAAAATAATCTTGGCGCCTTTGCGTCTTTGCGAGAATGAATTGGTTTTGTGAACCTCGCGAAAAAACTTAGTGAGCTTAGTGTTTAAAGAAAATATATGTCAAAAATAAAACAAGCAATACAAGAAAGAATCCTAGTGCTCGATGGCGCAATGGGAACAATGCTGCAACGTTACAATTTCTCGGAAGAAGATTTCCGAGGTGAACGCTTTAAGAACTTTCCACATCCTTTGAAAGGAAACAACGATTTGCTTTCCATCACACAACCCGAAGCCGTAAAAGAAGTCCACCGTTTATATTTTCAAGCCGGTGCCGATATAGTAGAAACCAATACCTTCTCTGGAACCACAATCGGTATGGCCGATTATCACCTCGAAGATTTGGTGTACGAACTCAATTACGAATCCGCAAAAATCGCTCGTCAAGTGGCCGATGAATTTACTGACAAGCCACGTTTCGTAGCCGGTTCCATTGGACCAACAAACAGAACCGCTTCGATGTCTCCGGATGTAAACGATCCAGGATTTCGTGCCGTAACCTTCGACGATTTACGGATTGCCTACAAGCAACAAGTAGAGGCCTTAATCGACGGCGGTAGCGATGTCTTATTGGTAGAAACAATTTTCGATACCTTGAATGCAAAAGCGGCGCTTTTTGCCATTGAAGAAGTAAAGGAAGAACGAAATCTGGACATTCCCGTTATGGTTTCAGGAACTATCACCGATGCTTCAGGACGAACACTTTCTGGACAAACTGTAGAAGCATTTTTAATTTCAATCCAACATATAGATTTATTAAGTGTCGGTTTCAATTGTGCGCTCGGAGCCGATCAGTTAAAGCCTTATTTGAAAAGATTGGCACACAACACACAACTAAATATTTCTGCACATCCAAATGCAGGTTTGCCAAACGCTTTCGGTCAATATGATCAAACACCTGAGGAAATGCAAGTACTGATAAAGGAATATTTACAGGACAATCTAATCAATATAATAGGAGGCTGTTGTGGTACAACACCCGAACACATAAAGTTAATCGCAGAAGTTGCGGCTCAATTTAAGCCACGAATTACGCAAATTTCCACGAATTGATTTGTGTAATTAGAGAAATTGGTGGCTAAAAAAGAGCCTTAATGAACCTTGATTTCTTAATGGTTTAAAAAATTTAGCGTCTCTGTGCCTTAATGGCAAAATAAAATATAAATGTCAAGAACAAACAAAATAAATCTTCAATTATCAGGGCTGGAGCCAATTCTTATCACAGAGGAGTCGATCTTCGTGAATGTTGGCGAACGAACGAACGTTACAGGTTCACGAAAATTCCTCCGATTGATAAAGGAAGAGAAATACAACGAAGCACTTTCGGTAGCAAGAGAGCAAGTAGAAGGTGGTGCCCAAATCATCGACATCAACATGGACGAAGGAATGTTGGACGGCGTTTATGCCATGACCAAATTTCTGAACCTGATTGCGGCCGAACCCGATATCGCGCGTGTTCCTATTATGATCGACAGTTCGAAATGGGAAATCATTGAAGCCGGATTGAAAGTCGTGCAAGGAAAGGGAGTCGTAAACTCAATTTCCTTAAAGGAAGGAGAAGCAACTTTTATCCACCACGCGAAGTTGATTAAAAGATACGGTGCGGCGGTAATCGTAATGGCTTTTGATGAAGAAGGACAGGCCGATAGCTACGAAAGGCGTATTGAAATATGCAAAAGGAGTTATGATATTTTGGTAGATGTAGTAAAATTCCCTGCACAGGATATTATTTTCGATCCTAATATTTTCCCAGTGGCAACAGGAATGGAAGAGCACCGCCAGAATGCGATGGATTTTTTCAGGGCTACAAAATGGATACGTGAAAACCTGCCTTATGCCAATATTTCGGGAGGAGTGAGCAATGTTTCGTTTTCGTTTAGAGGAAACGACAAGGTGCGCGAAGCGATGCATTCGGCTTTTCTATACCATGCCATCAAAAACGGGATGACAATGGGAATCGTAAATCCAGAGATGCTGGAGATTTACGATGAGATCGATAAAAACCTTTTGGAACACGTAGAAGACGTGCTTCTTGATAGGAGAGATGATGCCACAGAACGCCTTTTGGATTTGGCCGAAACCTTTAAAGGCGAAACAAAAACCAATGAAAAGACTATTCAAGAATGGAGAAACGGCTCAGTTCAAGACCGATTGACGCATTCATTAGTAAAAGGAATCGATGAGTTTATAGAAATTGATGTTGAGGAAGCCCGCGTAAATTCAGCGAAAGCGATAGAAGTAATCGAGGTGAACCTGATGACAGGAATGAATGTCGTGGGTGATTTATTCGGAAGCGGAAAGATGTTTTTGCCACAGGTGGTAAAGTCGGCGCGTGTGATGAAAAAAGCGGTAGCCTATTTGCTTCCTTTCATCGAAGCACAAAAAGACGGAAAATCTTCTTCGGCTGGAAAAGTCCTGATGGCAACCGTCAAAGGCGACGTACACGATATCGGAAAGAATATTGTGGCGGTGGTTTTGGGATGCAACAATTTCGAAATTATCGATTTGGGTGTAATGGTGCCACCCGAAAAGATCATCGAAACTGCCATCCGCGAAAATGTAGACATCATCGGATTGAGCGGATTGATCACGCCATCACTCGATGAAATGGTATATCTGGCAAAGGAAATGGACAAGCTCAACATTCAAATTCCGATTATGATTGGAGGAGCCACTACTTCTCGAGCACATACAGCCGTGAAAATCGCACCGGAATATAAGGAAACGGTTGTGCATGTAAACGATGCGTCGCGAGCGGTGACGGTGGCGAGCAATTTGCTTCAAGCGGAAACCAAGGAGGGATATGTAAAAGCGATCCGTGAGGAATATGATAAATTGCGAGACGGCTACTTGAACCGAAGCCGTGATAAAAACTACCATACTATTGAGAATGCCAGAAAGAATAAATTGCAACTCGATTGGAATAATTTTACGCCCGCGAAACCCAATTTCATCGGAAAAAAAGTGGTCGAAGTAAATCTTCAGGAATTGGTGGAATTTATAGATTGGACACCTTTCTTTAATTCTTGGCAACTTTTTGGGAAATATCCAGCTATTCTGGAGGACGAAATTGTGGGTACTCAAGCGACCAATCTTTTCAGCGATGCTCAGAAAATGCTGCAACAGATTGTTGAAGAAAAATGGATCGATGCAAAAGGAATCATCGGAATTTTTCCTGCTAATACGATAAATAATTCCGACGACATAGAACTGATAACCGATAACGGACAACCGATAACCTTTCTAACCCTCCGCCAGCAATCCCTGAAAACTGCCGGAGCTCCAAACATTGCGCTTGCCGATTTTATTGCTCCAAAAGAAACCGGAAAGCAAGATTATATCGGGTGTTTCTGTGTGACAACAGGTTTTGGTGTGGATGAAAAGGCGGCGGCATTCGAGAAGGATCTTGACGATTATAATTCGATTATGGTAAAGGCCTTGGCCGATCGTTTTGCAGAAGCTTTTGCCGAATACCTGCACTTGAGAGTGAGAAAGGAAATCTGGGGCTATGCTTCTGATGAAAGCTTGAGCAATCAAGAATTGATTAAGGAAGAATACAAAGGAATCCGTCCGGCACCTGGCTATCCAGCTTGTCCCGATCATTTGGAGAAACCAACCATCTGGAAATTATTGAATGTAGAAGAAGAAATAGGAGTGACCCTGACCGAAAGCATGGCGATGTGGCCCGCTTCATCGGTTTCGGGATATTATTTTGCAAATCCTGCAAGCAAATATTTCGGACTCGGAAAAATAAAAGAAGATCAAGTAATCGATTATGCCAAACGTAGAGGAATTTCTACCGAAAAGGCAATGAAATGGCTTAATCCTAATATAGCAGATTAATGAAGAGTTGTCGGTTGTCGGTTTTCAGTTAGGTTGAAAACGGATAACCGACAACAGATAACTGACAACAAAAAAATGAAAGTAACAGAACACATAGAAAATGCCAACGGGAAATCATTATTTTCCTTTGAGATTTTACCGCCTTTGAAAGGGCAGAATATTCAATCTATTTTTGACAGTATTGATCCTTTGATGGAATTCAATCCGCCGTTTATAGACGTGACCTACCATCGTGAGGAATATGAATACAAGGAATTGCCAAACGGATTGTTGCAAAAGAAGATCGTGAAGAAACGTCCGGGAACGGTTGGTATTTGTGCCGCCATTCAGAATAAATATGAAGTGGATGCCATTCCGCACATTCTTTGTGGAGGGTTTTCTAAGGAAGATACCGAGAATTTCCTGATTGATATGGACTTTCTGGGCATTGAAAATGTGGTGGCTCTTCGTGGCGATGCCGTGAAAAGCGAAACCTATTTCAAGCCCGAACGCGATGGAAATCAATATGCAAGCGAATTGGTGACACAAATCAGTAACCTGAACAAAGGAATTTATCTGGACGAAGATTTACAAAATTCTTCCTGCACTGATTTCTGCATCGGGGTGGCGGGCTATCCAGAAAAGCACATGGAAGCACCGAGCATGGACAGCGACATTCATTTTTTGAAGCAAAAAATTAAAAATGGAGCCACTTATATCATCACCCAGATGTTTTTTGACAATAAAAAATACTTCGATTTCGTCAGTAAATGCAGGAAAGAAGGAATTTTAGTGCCAATTATTCCTGGTTTAAAGCCAATTGCATCAAAAAAACAGTTAAATTTGATCCCGCACAGGTTCAAAGTCGATTTACCAGATGAATTAATTATGGAAGTCGTTCGTGCAAACAGCCCCGAAGCAATAAAACAAATAGGAATAGAGTGGTGCATCAACCAGAGCAAGGAATTAAAGCAAGCCGGAATACCTGTTTTGCATTACTACTCTATGGGAAAAGCAGAAAATATAAAGACCATTGCCAAGGCAGTCTTTTAAACGATAAGTATTTTAATTACCCCTAATTCTTTTACTCAAAAACCCTTCTAGAGTTCTTCTTGAAGGGTTTTTACATTTATATAAAATTCAAAAACCCCTCTAGAATTGCTTCCGGAAGGGTTTTCTCTCAATTTAAATCCAATAGCTATGGGAACTATTGAGCTGTACCTGTGGCCGCACGTTTCGCCAATATATCGGCGTAGTACTCACGGCCATAGTTTATCGCCTTCAAGGTTTCTATGAAGAACGGTGTTTTCTTGCGTTTGGCCATCAACAAAACATATTCTGCAAGGTCCTTATAAGTAGCGAATATTGAATTTCGTAAAGATTTAGTGTCAAATGTTTCGGTAGAAATAACATTAGAAGAGCGGCTGTCAAACATTTTCTTGAAATTGAAATTGGCTTTTTCAAGATTCAAAATATGAAATTCCAAACCCAAAAGATTCATGGCATCAAATTTTGCTTCTTTCAATTCCTTTACAAGCTTGTCAACTCCCAAACTTTCGGCTTCGTAGTTGGCTTTATCAATCGCGCTGTATTTTTTTAAGATAGATCTCAATTCCTGATAGGCCATTCTCTGAGCGGCATCGTCGGTGTATTCAAACACGCTCACGGCACGGCGAACAGTTGAAATCTTCTGATCACGGATAACGTCAAGCTTAAGGATGGTCTCCGTTTCGGCTTTTGCCTTCACCTGCATTAAAGCATCATTGTAGACGGGAGATTGGCCTTGTAATTCACTAAAAATTGATTCGAATTCACCGTCTTTCTTAGGGTCGATTCCAGTGTTGATAAAATCGGTAATCACTCGGTTGATGAATTGTCCAGATTCTAATAATTGTAATTGCGAAGTGCTGATAGGATAAAGTTTCATAACATTTTTGTTTTAGTTTGAATCAAAACTATGAAAGTATTTTTAATAAAAAAAACAAATCAAAATTATTTTGTGTAAAAATATATCTATATGATAAAATTGTTGTGAAATGATTGAATTTGGTACCAGGTAAGTGTCTTCTGAGAAATCAGCAGTTCATCCAAGGGGTTTGTTGGAGTAAATCCAGTTGCGGGAAGCAAACCAAGGCCTTGGAAAGTAAAAAATCGTCTGGCGCACTCCTTCCAACCACTTGAAAAGCTTAAATCTGTCTGGCGCACATGAACCAAGGGGTTGGATTAGGCAAATCCGTCTGGCGCACTCCGCCCAACCCCTTGGATGGCTTCCAGAAAAGTGGTTCCGCTCAAGGGGTTTGGCGACAGGCACTTTTTGAAAAAAAAGCACTTTTTTGAAGATTTCTATTTAAAGAAATAATAAAAATACGGACTAGTATAAAACAAAATTACACGGATTCCACAGCATTTTAAATCTGTGAAATCCCTAATGTAGGACTATTGATTTAAATTTACTAAGTTATTCATAGTACTAAAATACAGCTACTCACAAAAATATTAGCGATTTTAAAATGGATTAAAACCTTTAATTACTTTGTTGATTCTAAAATTTATAAAGTCTTTCAATGTCATACCTGTACTGCTTAACCAGGATATTTGATCATCTCTCCAATTGGGTAAGTAAACATTATAAACATTAGGATTATCTCCTTCGTCTAAGTAAATCATCAAAAACTGCTCTCCAGCATTATAAATATCTATCACATAAAAGGGACGACTAATAGTTCTGCTGTTTTCTGTTAGCCACTCACGGGCGGCATCTTGCATTTCTTGCTGGGTGTCATACCATCCTGTATCCAAAACATAACAAAATTTACCTCCTAGGTATAGCAATTCCCTTAATGCAATAGGAAACAAATTGCCATTATTCCAAGTTTGCTCAAGTTGGACTATTTCAGAAATTGGAATGCCTTCATTTCTGAAATTTTCTTCTGATCCATACTCTAAAGGATTATCTCTTAAATTTATTAATAGTTCAATATTCATATTTCCTTCATTTTAATTTTGGCATTGAGGAAGCTTCTTTAAATGCTAAAAATTTAAAATCTATTTGTTTACCATTAATAAACAAGGTAGGACTGAGGGGGTAATCTGTGGCAAAAAAATGTAGAGAGAAACTATTTCTTCGTCATTTCCCTAAACACCGCCTCTAGGTTTTTATTTTTTTGGTTGAGCTGTAAAGTCCTCAAACCATTGGTGTTTGCAAAGTCAAAAACCGCCGGACGCATATCGCCTTCGGCCACAAAAACCAGTTCCCAGGTCATGTCGTGGATATTTTTATAGGAAACCAAATTCGGAATCTGTGCAATCAGTTGCTCTTCTACCTTAAAGTCAAATTCTACTTCCAAGACCTGTTCCTTCTCGGTCATCAGGTTGTCCAGCTTCTTGTCGGTCACGATTTTCCCTTGGTTGATGATGATTACGCGGTCGCAAATTGCTTCTACTTCCTGCATAATATGCGTCGAAAGAAAAACCGTCTTGTCCTTGCCCACATTCTTAATCAACTGACGGATTTCTACCAATTGGTTCGGGTCGAGACCCGTTGTAGGTTCGTCCAAAATCAGCACATCAGGATTGTGTAGCAAAGCATTCGCTAAACCTACACGCTGGCGGTATCCTTTAGAAAGTTGCCCGATTTTCTTGTGGCTTTCGGGTGTCAATCCGGTCAAGGCTACGACCTCTTCAATGCGGGATTTCGCTACCTTATATACATCGGCATTAAAAGCCAAATATTCCTTTACATACAAATCCAGATACAACGGATTATGCTCCGGCAAATACCCAACAGATTGCTGAACGGCTTTAGGTTTGGCATTCACATCGTTTCCGTTTACGGTTGCCGTGCCCGAATCGGCGTTGATATACGTGGTCAGAATCTTCATCAAAGTGGATTTTCCGGCACCATTCGGACCAAGAAAACCTACGATTTCGCCTTTTTTTACAGAAAAGGAAATACTGTCCAGTGCCTTTTGAGCACCATAGCTTTTGGAGATATTATTGACTTCTATCGACATAGTATTGGATTTGAAACAAAAGTAATAATCAATTATGAATTATGAGTTATGAATTTAGAAATTAGAATTCTGAATTTAGAGTTTGGAATTTGCGTACAGTTTGGCGGACTAGCGATTAAAAGGAGCCTTTTGTAGTCCTTTAGCCCTGATGGTGCCATTGTTTGAGCTCTTGTTCCTGCCTTTAAAGCAGGAACAAAGCGAGTGGCTCCAGCAGGAACAAGGATAAATGGAAGCCAGAAGTAGAGCTCCTAAAGAAAATAGCCTAAATTTGCAGTGTAAATTTGATTATGGAAAATAGTAAAGAAATGGGGACGTGGCTGGATGATATGAAATTGTCGCATCCCTTAGTGATAGCAGGACCTTGCAGTGCAGAAACAGAAGAGCAGGTATTGAAAATAGCGCACGAATTGAAGGATTCGGATGTGATTATTTACCGTGCCGGAATCTGGAAACCTCGAACGCGACCGGGTGGTTTTGAAGGCGTTGGTGCCATTGGATTGAAATGGTTGCAGAAGGCAAAGGCCGAAACGGGACTGCTGATGGCGACGGAAGTGGCCAATGCGACCCACGTAAAACTGGCGCTGGAACACGATATTGATGTGCTGTGGATTGGTGCTCGAACAACAGTAAACCCTTTTGCAGTTCAGGAAATTGCCGATGCTTTGCAAAATACCGATAAGATAGTGTTGGTGAAGAATCCTGTGAATCCTGATTTAGCCTTGTGGATTGGAGGTGTGGAGCGTTTGTATAATGCGGGAATCAAAAAGTTGGGCGTTATCCACAGAGGATTTTCGACGTATGAAAAAACCAAATACCGCAATATTCCCGAATGGCAGATTGCGATTGAGTTGCAGAGCCGTTTTCCGGATTTGCCTTTGATTGGCGATCCGTCGCACATTACCGGAAAACGCGATATGATTCAGGAAGTTTCGCAACAGGCCTTGGATTTGAA
>NZ_JBMGQS010000046.1:0-16721 GCF_049060005.1 Flavobacterium sp. PLA-1-15
TTTTATGTGTTGCTTGTTCTATTCTTATTTACCGGATTAGCGTTGAAAATTTACCTTAATGAAAGACCTTTTGAGCCTCGTGAAAGAGATTATGCCTTGGTGGGTTCATTCTACGTTTTTGCCATTTGGATTGGATTTGGAGTTTATGCCATCTATGACACGATCAAAAATTGGTTGCAACCTAAGATTGCCGGTCCTATCGTTATTGCCGTTACATTATTGGCAGCACCAGTATTGATGGCCGCTGAAAACTGGGATGACCATGACAGATCTGGAAAATATACTGCACTTGCAATGGCAAAAGCGTACCTAAGTTCGTGTGAGCCGAATGCCATTTTATTTACAATTGGCGACAACGATACCTTCCCGCTTTGGTATGCTCAAGAAATTGAAGGATACAGAACCGATGTTAGAATAGTAAACACAAGCCTGTTTATGACCGATTGGTACATCGATCAAATGAAAGCAAAAGCTTATGAGTCTGAGCCGATGCCAATTTCATTCACACACGATCAATACGTGGGCGACAAGCGCGATTACATCATCCATAATCCAAAAACGGAGAATCGCTGGGACGTCAAGGATTTCATCAACTTTATTGCAATGGATGATCCGAGAACAATTCTTGAGATGAACAACGGTCAAAAAATCCATTTCTACCCAACAAATAAAATCAGAATTCCTGTAGATAAAAATGCGGTTATTGCAAACAAGGTTGTAAGTCCTAAGCTATATGATTCCATTGTACCTTATATTGATGTAGACATCAAAGGACAGGCTTTGTACAAAAACAGGTTGATGATGCTTGACATTGTTGCCAATAACAATTGGAAAAGACCAATTTATTTTACAGGCGGAAGTTTTGGCGATGATGATTATATCTGGATGAAGGACTTCCTTCAATTGGACGGAATGGTTTACAAGCTGGTTCCCGTTAGAACTTCTCTTGAAAAAGCTGCAAGTCCATTGGATATGGGATTGATTGATTCTGATAAAATGTATGATATCGTTATGAAATGGGATTGGGGGAATGGAGAAAGTCCAAACATCTACCATGATCCTGAAACAAGAAAAAACAGCATTACTTACAGAACAAACCTTGCCCGTTTGATGGAGCAATTGATCAACGAAGGTAAAACGGATAAGGCCAAAAAAGTGATTGATTTGGCTAGAGAAAAAATGCCTTTGGAATATTACGGATTCTACACTATGCTGGAACCATTCGCAGCGGGTTATTACGAAGTAAAGGAAACGGCAAAAGCTAGAAAAATCCTTTCGCAACTGATTGTGAAATACCAAGAAAACCTGAAGTATTACAGTAATCTAAAATCGAGCGAGCAGATGGATCTTTATGTCGACATCATTACTGATATCGAACGATACAGAGATTTATTATTGGTGATGAAAGAAAGAGGTGATGTTGAGTTTTATAATTCAAACAAAGCTACCTTTAACACTTACAATAAAATGTTTGAGCGTTTCAAACGCGACAACGAATAGTTAAAAAGTGTATAAACAAAATGCCGTGCTATGAAAATAACACGGCATTTTTTATTTTTACAAAACCCTAAATGGTTTGCAATGAAATTCTACTGGATTAAAACACACTACCTCATCAAAAAGCTCTTCTCAGGCTTTGTTTGGGATTTGCCCAATAAAGAAAAAAAAGTCTATTTGACCTTTGACGATGGACCAACCCCAGAAATTACCGAATGGACTTTGAAGCAATTGAAACAATTTGATGCAAGGGCAACTTTCTTTTGCATAGGCGAAAACATTCAAAAAAATCCTGATATTTTCAATAAAGTAATCCAAGATGGACATTCAATAGGAAATCATACCTTCAATCATTTAAAAGGTTGGGAAACCCCAACAGAAGATTATATTGAAAATTTCAAGCAATGCGAAATTGAGATTCGAAAGCAATCTAAAATACATCCCGAAGCTTCTGCACTAAAATCTAAACTTTTCCGTCCTCCTTATGGCAAAATAAAATTTTCTCAATCCAGAATATTGAGAAAAATGGGATACAAAATAATAATGTGGGATGTTTTGAGTGCCGATTTTGACACGAATGTTTCACCAGAAGAGTGTCTGGAAAACGTGATGAAAAATGTAACAAGCGGAAGTGTGATCATTTTTCATGACAGCGTGAAGGCCTCTAGAAATTTAGAATATGCCTTGCCTAAAACATTGGCGTTTTTAAAAGAAAATGGATATAAGTGTGAAGCAATTTAGATTTGCTCCTGAACCAATCCGATGATCGTATTTGCATCCAATTCTCCTGATTGGCGCCAAATCATTTGACCATCTTTGTAAATCATCATCGTTGGCAAAGATTTTATACGCAAAGCATCAGCCAATTCTTGATTTTTATCCACATCGATTTTTATCACTTTAGCTTTATCTCCAAGTGCCGCAGCGACATCTCTAATTACCTCGTGCATAGACAAAGACTGCTCATTCCACTCTGTATAAAAGTCGATCAGAACAGGGATTTCAGCGTTTATAAGTTCTCCAAATTTTGACATAAAAAGAAATTTTATAGTAAACTATTATACAAATGTAGCATTTTTAACGAATTATACTACTCTAGAGCCTTTTTTTAGTTCGATAACCGTTATTTCGGGCCAAATTCCCACTCTTCCTGGATAGGCATGAAATCCAAAACCACGATTTACATACACGTATCTTCCCAAATTTTCATACAATCCTGCCCATTGCTTATAGACATATTGAACAGGACTCCATCTGAAAAACCCCGGTATCTCAATCCCAAATTGCAATCCGTGTGTGTGCCCTGAAAGCGTCAATTGGAAATGTTTTTCGTGGTTTTTGACTTCATATTCCCAATGAGACGGATCGTGGCTCATTAGAATCTTGAAATCCGAAGCTGACAATCCTTCCGAAGCTTTTGCCAAATCTCCAGCTTGCTTGAAATTGTGTCCCCAATTCTCTACCCCAACCAATGCAATCTTCTCCTCTCCTTTTTGGATGGAAATATTTTCGTTAAGCAGAAGTTTAAAATCGATATTTGAATGAATGTTTTTAATGGCTTCAAAATTATCGTTCTTGGCTTTTTGAGACGGCCAGCTTACATATTCACCATAATCATGATTTCCCAGAACTGAATATTTGCCAAATGTTGGTTTTTTTATACGCTTAAAAGTACTAATCCACTCATCCATTTCTGTGGCATGCGTATTTACGATATCACCCGTAAAAAGAATAATGTCCGCTTCTTGTTCGTTTATCAAATCTATCGCATAATTGATCTTTTCATGATTGTCGAAACTTCCGCTGTGAACATCTGATATTTGAGTAATCTTAAAACCATCAAAAGCTTCGGGCAAATCAGGGAAATAAACCGCTTGCTTGATTACTTTGAAATTATACTTACCTTCGAATATACCATAAATGATAGATGCAAATGGAATAGCAGCAATTCCCAAGGCAATCTGGCTGATGAATTTTCGCCTTGACGGAATATTGCTTACATCTGGATCATTGTTTACAAAATACTTGATGGCACCCATCCCCAGACGGTATATATCCTCTCCGAACATTATGAGCGTAAGGACAATTTTAGGAACATATATAACCAGCATGAGTCCTAATGTAAAAAGCGATTGCTTGTTCTGCCCTACCGATCTGTCAAAATTCGTAACAGAATAGATGATAAAAACAATTGCCAAGAGGCTCAGAATCTGATAGGAAATAAGAAACGGTCGGGCTTTGATAACCGTTCTGAAAGCTTGAAACGAATAAATCTCAATGAAGAGAATAATGATGATAAAAATAACCCAACGAATCATTTAATAATTTTTTGTACAAATTAACAACTAAGAAAACGCATTGTATTTTTTATTACCAAATATTTAACTAGAAATTACATTTACAGCTTGTTGTCTTGAAATTTTTCCAGCATTGAATTTTTCTTTTCTGATGATATGGAGAGGTGATCGCCGTTTTCCATAATTACAGTTCCACCGTCCTGTTTAAGGATTTTCTGAATTCGGGACAAGTTAACAATATGGCTCCTATGGATTCTCATAAAATTGCCCATGGCTTCGAGTCTTTCAAAATCGGATATTTTTTTAGCAACTGTTATCCTGTGCTTATCTGTGGTGTAAAAATGAGTGTAGGAACCATCGGCTTTTAAATATAAGATATTTTGCAAAAGCAGGAATGTTATACCATCTCCTGTATTTAAAGCAACTTTCTTATTCAGCGGACTTTCAAGATTATTTTGTAATGTCTTCAATTTTTCAAGATCATTATTGTTTTCTTCAACTTTGCTCAATGCTTTTTCCAAGGCCTCCAATCTAACAGGCTTTAAAATATATCCAACAGCTGAAAGTTCAAAGGCATTGATTGCATATTCGCTAAAAGCAGTAACAAAAATGATTTTGAAATTAATCTGACTTTCGTCGAAAAATTTCAGCAATTCCAGTCCAGAATATCCCGGCATAGCAATATCAAGAAACACAAGATCTGGCTTGTACTGATGAATTACTTTTACTGCATTGGGAACATCCTTGCTTTCTGCTACAATATCAATATGAGGATAATTCTCTTCTAGAATTCCCCTCAAGGCCAATCTGGCATTTACCTCGTCATCTACAATTATGGCTTTCATAAATTGAAATAGTTTGTTGGTTTTAAAGATATACAGAAAACCATAAATTATTCTATTATTGGAATATAAATCTTAATTCTCGTTCCTAATGGCTCGTCGAGTTTTGATTTCTTATCAATAGTTTCAATATCTATGGTAATGTCTGTAGTTTTATTGATGAGTTTAACACGGTTTTCGATTGCTTTTGTAGCAAAGGAAATGTGCTTTTTTATTTTTTGATTGATTATCTCCGAAGCTCGTCTTCCAATCCCATTGTCATCAACGGTAAAACACCAAATATCATTCAATATTTCTGCCTTAATTTCAAGTCTTTTTGGGCCTTCCTTATGCATCAATCCGTGCTTGATTGCGTTTTCTACAAATGGCTGAATAATCATCGATGGTATTTTGTACTGACTTAAATCTACATTTTCTGGAAATGAAATTTTGTATTCAAAATCATCTTCAAATCGTGCCTTTTCTAAAGAAACATAAAGATCTATCGTTTCAAATTCCTTCTCGATTGTTACTTCATTCTTATCTGAACTGTCCAAAATTTTACGCATCAGGTCTGAAAATTTACCCAAATAATCAGTTGCCTTATTTTTCTGATTGGAATAAATCAATCCCTGAACTGCATTTAATACATTAAATAAAAAATGCGGATTCATTTGAGATCGCAAGGCCGTTAGCTGCGACAATGCCAGCTGTTCTTTAAGTTCTTGGCTTTTCTTAGTCTTGATTTCGGCCCATCGGTACACTAAAAATAATAACGCCAAAAAAACCAAAACCGTTAGAGCTATAAACCAATATTGAAGCCAAAAAGGTTTTCTTATTGTAAAGTTGATTTCCTGTATTTCAGTATAATTATCCCCAAGTTTTACACGCATTTCAAACTTATATTCTCCAGGATTTAATGCCAAATAATTGATGTTTTTTGTTGTTGAAGGTTGTGAATACCAATTATCATCATACGCTTTCAGCCTATATTCATAATTATAATTTCCAAGGCTTTTAAAATGTATTGTATTGAATTTGATGTTGATATTATTCTGATAGTGCTTTAAGACAATCTCTTCATCTGATTTGATTTTTTTTCCATTTGCTAAAAATGAAGTAAACTTAAACCTTGGCAGGCTTACATCTTCGATAATATCTTTGTTGAAATAATAAACCCCTTGATTTGTTGCCAAAGCAACGGTTTTGTCGTCTACAAAAACATCATTAATTGTAATGCCTTTTATACAAAGATTCAATGCCGCATTCTTGACTTTCTTGGTCTTAAAATCAAAAATATCAAAACCATCATCGGTAACAATCCAAAGACTATTATCATCTATTTCTATCCTTCTGCAGTTATCATTTGATAGGCCGTTCATTACTGCTATACGTTCTACAACCTCTTCCTGTTTCAATCGCACAATACCATTTTGAAGCGTGGCAATCCAGATGCAGCCATCTTCATCTTGAAGCATTTCTGAACCGATTATTTCTTTTCCGTTTGGAAGCCTGATCTGTTTTTCTACACCATAGTTATCATAAACATATAAACCATCGATATAAGCCACGTAATACTTTCGTTCAAACTTGTCAAACAAAACACATTTTGCTCTTTTATCTCTAAAAACCAGCACTTTGTTATCAAATTTTCCGTAGTCTATAATTCTATATTTGGAATATGATTTTTCTACATTTGGAAGACCCGAAAGCGATTTGGAAATTAGTCCTCCAAAGTTGGAACTGGCCATCAAAAAATTTCCTCTATCGTCTTCTACAATTCCTTTTCCAAAATAAATAGGATTTGTAAACAATTTTGGATTACCAATATGAAAGAATCCATACGTTGTCAGAAGTATATTTTTTGAAAAATTTATAAACTCAATCGCATTATCTGCTTTTGTGTCATAGGTCAAAATTTCCTTTCCTTGTTTATTTACTTCTAAGACTTTTCCGTCGCTGGTTCCTATAAAATAATTGCCATTTGGACCTTGTTTTATTTTTGTATAATTCTTTTTCGAAAGTTTCTTTGAATCTTCAAAATTAAAACTCAATATCTGCTTGCTCGGCATAAGATATAATCCTTCATCTAAAGTACCAACCCAACTATTGCCTTCATTGTCTTTGACAATATCTGTAATACGCATGCCTTTCAAAAACGGACTTTTGAATTGATTGGCCTTGGTATCAATTTCATATAAACCGTTGTTAGAGCACAGCCATAAAGTGTTTCCAACAGAGCTTAACTTGTTGAAATAAGTGTTTTTTAACTCACTCGACAACTTTATCTGCTTTCCTGCAACAACACATTCATTATTTAAAGCCCTATAGTTGTAGCACAATTGGCCTTTAAATAATTCAAGAATTTTCAAACCGTCCTTTCCTGATTTTAAATTTAAAAGCTTATTATTCTTAAAAGTTATGATTTTTGATGATGTTGTAGCATATAGTTTTCTCGAATTTCTATCATAAATCATTGATAAAAACCCACTGGAATCATGTTTATCCAAAGCATAAACTAGCCTTGGTTTTCCTCCCTTTTTTAAAGTAAATATTTTGTTTTGGGTCATAATCCAAATCTGCCTGCCGGAGACAACATAATCTACAAGATTAGCTTTTTCTTCGAAAAGCAATTTCTTTGTAATGGGATCTTCTTCTAAAAAGTCATCTTTTAATATAAAAAGTTGGTTGGCAAAATTCTTACACCAAATCATTCCATGCTCATCTTCCTGAATGGCATTCACAGAATTTCCGAGATTATCTTTATACTTTATTTGCTTAAAATTTACTCCATCGTAAGTAATTAATCCTTTGTCTGTACCCAAATGCAACAATCCTTGGGAATCAACAAACAAATCATAGATAACCTCTGAAGGCAAACCCTCTAGAAAAGAAATTTTACGGGTTAAGGGTTCTTGAGAAAATCCAAGTTGAGTTAAAAATAGAAACACACCTAGCAGTAGTGTTTTTACTTTTTTGTATTTGAAATTTGGAGTAAGTGATTTAAAAAACACTGGATAATTATTTGACCATAAAATTAGCCATTATGCCCATATCTTCTGTATTTATTTTATGAAAGTGTTTGTTTCGTTCTCAAATTCGAAAATATACCGGACAATTGAGAGATATCAATTTTTGAATTCAAGATTTATGTTCAGAAAAACAGATAAGCGTATAAAAGTTTATAGTTAATAATTTAATTGATTTGCAATCTTAGTCTCAAAAGAATTAAATATAGTCAAAATTATCATTTCTCTTATTTTTATTAAATCTAAATAAATAGATTTGTACCGTAATTATAAATTATCATTATGAACAAAAATTATTTATTTCTATTGGCCTTTGTGCTTATACACAACCTAGGCTTTTCCCAAATATTTCAACAAATCACCGACCCCATTTTTCAAGGTGTTTTTTACGGAGATTGCACAGTTTTGGACATTAATAATGACAACAGGAAAGATATCCTATTCTCTGGAGCGGTTACAGACTATGTTACAGGAAACACTTCTGTTTATTCCAACACAACAGATGGTTTTTTCCAGATTAGCGAGGCTTTTTCCCAGATAATGTACACTTCAGTCACAACAGGCGACCTTGACGGAAATGGTTTTGCCGACATTGTCATATCAGGTGTAAGAAACGAGCCCGGACAAGAGCAAACTCCCGTTTTTGAAATCTACTACAACAACGGCGACGAGACTTTCTCGGTAGAGGCAGGAACAGGAATTCTGCCGGTAACCTATGGCTCGATAGAAATTGCCGATTTCAACAACGATGGACTCAAAGACATTCTTGTTAACGGAAACAATTCTAACACATATATTAGTAAAATTTACTTTCAAGAGGAAGGCGGTGTTTTCACAGATTCTGGAATCGCATTGGCGGGAACATATTTCAGCGACACTAAAGTTTTTGATGCAAATAACGACGGTTTACTAGACATTCTTATCACTGGTTTCAGCACCAGCTTTACTCCAGACACAATTCTTTACATCAATCAGCCAGATGGAACTTTCATGCAACAAGAAAGCGGACTCAACAAAGTTTACTTTTCTTCAATTGATGTTGCCGACATCAACGGCGACGGAAACTTGGATCTATTGCTCTCCGGTATGAGCCCTAATAATGACGGTATGAGTACAATCCTAACCATTTATGAAAACGATGGTCAGGGCTATTTTACAGCAATTGAAAATGATTTCACTGGAACCTACGGCGGAACCTCCTCTTTTGTAGATTATAATAAAGATGGAAAACTAGACGTATTTTCAATTGGCAGTAATACAGATAATGAAAACACCGTGCTATTATACACAAACAACGGCGACGGAACTTTTACCGAAGACACAGAAAACAGCGAAAACGTAAAGGCATTGAACATGTCAAAAGCAGTATGGTTCGACATGGACAACGATATGGATATGGACCTCCTGACCATTGGCTTTGCCGATAACGAAGGTTTCACTAAACTGTACCAAAATACACTTTTCACACAAGAAACGCCTTGCAACATCCTGCCAGGAAACAATATAGGTGATACTGGTTGCGAAACATTTACTTATAACGGCGTTCAAACAACCTACACCACAGTTCGATCTGCCGATGGAAAAATCTGGATACAACAAAACCTAGGAAGCCAAGCCATTGCCACTTCAGCTACAGATGTAAACTCTTTCGGCGATTTATTCCAATGGGGACGTTGGGACGACGGTCACCAACTGAGAGATTCCCAAATTGCTTCAACTGCACCAAGTCCTAATAACCCTGCTGGTTTAACGGACAATGCAAATTTCTTTCTTTCAAATCCAGAATGGTGGGACGGAGGAGCAGCTACAGATACATGGGAAGCAAATTCCTCAGACCAAACAACAGATACTAATGGTTGCGACCCATGCAAAGCCTTAGGTCAAGGCTGGAGATTGCCAACAGAAACCGATTGGCAAGAAGTAATCGAATCCGAAAACATCACCAACATCGCCACAGCGTTCCAAAGTAATTTGAAATTGTCCGTTGCCGGAACAAGATCCTCTAACAACATTTCCAATGCAGGCGTGAGAGGCTACTATTGGAGTAGCACCGTGAGTGCCACCAATACCAGCTATTCGAAATATTTATACTACAGCAATGCAATAGTAAATTCGGGTGCAGGTGGCTTCCGCGAACAGGGTTCTTCTATCAGATGTCTTAGAGACGCCACTTATTGTGATGTTGCCGTAGATCATGATGTGGAGCCAATTTCTTTGGTAAGTTTTGCAGACATTTATAACGAAACATCAGCTATCATAAACGCCACTCCAGGCTATGAAGATTTCACCGAAATTTCTACTCAGGTAGCAAAAGGCGACACCTATACCCTAACCGTAAAAGGAAATACAGGCCCTCTTGAACACGACATCCGTGTATTCATCGACTGGAACCAGGACAAGATTTTCGATATGCAAACAGAATACCAAACCATTTCACTTCTTCCTTCAACTGGAACCGATAACGTTACAGCTACTCTGGACATCACCATTCCAACAAATGCACCATTCGGATCTACCAGAATGAGAATCATCAAGGATATGTGGAACGTTTACGAAGAAGGAGAAATCGATGCCTGTCTTAATGCCTATTACGGTCAAGTGGAAGATTACACCCTAGAAATTGTAGGCGAAATCATTGAAAACCCCGTAACCGCCATCACCATCACAACCGAAAATGATCTTGACCCAATCATAACCGAAGAAGCCGGAACGCTTCAATTGATTGCAACAGCAACTCCTGCCGAAGGCAATCAGGATGTCACTTGGAGCATAACAGCAGGCACAGCATTCGCAACCATCAACAGCGATGGATTGGTAACGGCTTCTCAAAACGGAACCATAACCGTAAAAGCAACATCAGCCGAAAACAGTTCCATTTTTGCTACAATCGAAATCGAAATTACCAACCAACCTGTTGATTTCTGTATTCCTGTATTCGGAACTATAGAACCAATCACTTATGTAGGACTTTCTGATACCGATATTGACAACTATACTTCCGAGACAACCTCAGGAAATGCTGCCTACGAAGATTTCACTTCCATCATAGGAAATGTAAAGATCGGCGACATACATACCCTTACGGTAAAAGGAAACACAGGTGGTAATTACATGACCAACATAACAGTATATTTTGACTGGGACAACAGCCGAACCTTCGAAGAATCAGAAGGTACTTTTATTGGAACGCTTCAAAACTCAACCGGACTCGACGATCAGGAAGTTTCGCTTGACTTTACAATTCCTGAAGATGCCGCTATTGGCGAAATCAGAATGAGAATCCTAAAAAGATACGTTACCGTTGCTTCTTTCGATATTCCAGCCTGTAACCCGGGTGGTTTCGGTCAAGCCGAAGATTATACGCTTAACATTCAAGACGCACTTGGAACAGGAGATTTCAGTAAAGACAGACTGAAAATCTACCCAAATCCAACTACCGATTTCGTAACCGTTCAAACCGAAACCGCCATAAAAAACATTAAAGTATTCAACCAATTGGGTCAATTGATCACCACTCAAAAAGAGTCAAAAATCAGCCTTTCCAATGCGTCAACCGGAATCTATTTGATACAGGTTACTTTGGAAGACGACACAACCGTTACCCAAAAAATCATCAAAAAATAACATGTAGAGTTAGATTTGCCTTTAGTTAGTTGGAGTTGGAGAGCCGGTGCATTTATTTGCATCGGTTTTCTTTTTTACACGCTAAGTTTCGTATTTTTGAACCCTTACAAAACTGCAATTATGTCTCAAAAACGCCTTTACCTGCTCGATGCCTATGCCCTGATTTTCCGTGGCTATTATGCTTTTATAAAAAACCCAAGAATCAACTCAAAGGGTATGGATACCTCTGCCATAATGGGGTTCATGAATTCCCTGATGGACATCATCAAGCGTGAAAAACCCGACCATCTGGCCGTAGCATTCGACAAGGAAGGAAGTCTTGTAAGAACTGAAATGTATGCCGATTATAAGACCAACCGTGATGCAACACCCGAAGCCATCCGCATCGCCATCCCCTACATTCAGGATTTATTGAAAGCCATGCACATTCCGATCATCGAAGTGGCCGGTTGCGAGGCCGATGATTTGATTGGTACGATTGCTAAACAAGCCGAAAAGCAAAACTATCAGGTGTTCATGGTAACACCCGACAAGGATTTTGCACAACTCGTTTCCGAGAATATTTTCATCTACAAACCCGCCCGAATGGGTAACGGTATCGAAATTTGGGGCGTTCCCGAAGTATTAGCCAAGTTCGAAATCGAGCGACCGGAGCAGGTAATCGATTTCCTCGGAATGATGGGCGATGCCGTCGATAACATCCCAGGTCTTCCAGGCGTGGGCGAAGTAACGGCCAAGAAATTCCTCAAGGAATTCGGAACGATGGAAAACCTTTTAGAAAACACCCACTTATTAAAAGGCAAGATGAAGGAAAACATCGAAGCCAATAAAGAAAAGGGAATCCTTTCCAAAAAACTCGCTACCATCATCATCGACTGCGATGTAACCTTCAACGAGGAAGATTACGAACTCACACGTCCCGACATCGAGAAAACCGAAGCCATTTTCAAGGAATTGGAATTCCGCAGAATGTCCGAGCAATTCGACAATCTGTTCCGTACCGACCATAACGCTCCCGTGGCCAACAACCCAGAGGAAGCACGTTTATACAAAAAACCACAGCCTAAAAACGACGAGCAGTTCGACCTTTTTGCCCTTCCAACTACAGACGAAGCGACCGGAGAGGTAAGAACCAGCTACTACAACACATTAGAAAATACCGAGCACAATTACCAGATGGTGCAGGGCGATTTGGGTATAAAATTGCTGTTGCAAAATCTACTCAGCCAGCCGTCAGTCAGTTTTGATACCGAAACCACCAGCATCGATCCGCTTACAGCCGAGTTGGTAGGTTTGTCCTTCTCTTGGGAAAAAGGAAAAGGCTTCTACGTTCCGGTTTCAGAAAATCAGGAAGAAGCTCGAACGCTAGTCAACAAATTCCTTCCTTTTTTCGAAGCCGAAAACATCGAAAAAGTAGGTCAGAATCTAAAATACGATATAAAAGTCCTTGCCAATTATGGCGTTACCGTAAAAGGAAAGATTTTCGATACCATGATTGCCCACTATCTCATCAACCCGGATATGCGCCACAACATGGACATCCTTTCGGAAACCTACCTAAAATATTCCCCTCAATCTATCGAGGTGTTGATTGGCAAGAAAGGCAAGAACCAAAAAACAATGCGCGAAGTTCCAGTCGAAGAAGTAAAGGAATACGCCGTTGAAGATGCCGATGTAACTTTGCAATTAAAGGAACATTTCAGTCCCGTTTTGGAGCGCACCGCCACCAAGCAATTGTTCGACGAAATCGAAATTCCGCTGGTTCCGGTCCTTGCCGATATGGAAATGGAAGGCATCAACCTCGACATCAATTTCCTAAAATCATTATCGCAGGAACTGTCGAACGACATCCAGACACTTGAATCAAAAATATACGAGATTGCAGGAGAGAAATTCAACCTGGCCTCTCCAAAACAATTGGGCGACATCCTTTTCGACAAGTTGAAAATTGGCGGAGCCAAACAAAAGAAAACCAAGACCGGACAATATGCCACAGGCGAGGAAGTACTTTCTTACCTAGCATTGACAAGTCCGTTCGTGCAGGACATTCTCGATTGGCGCCAATTGGTAAAGCTTCAAAACACTTACGTGGAAGCCTTGCCGTTACAGGTCTGCAACAAAACAGGCCGTGTCCATACCGATTATATGCAGACCGTTGCCGCAACCGGACGTTTGAGTTCCAACAATCCGAACCTTCAGAACATCCCGATCCGTACCGAAAGAGGCCGTCAAATCCGTAAGGCATTTATCGCCCGTGACGAAAACTATACGTTAGTTTCTGCCGATTACTCGCAGATAGAACTACGAATCATCGCCGCCTTGAGTGGCGAGGAAAACATGATCAAATCTTTCCAAAACAACGAAGACATCCACAAATCAACTGCCTCAAAAGTCTTCAATGTACCGTTGGACGAAGTAACACGCGAGCAAAGAAGCCATGCTAAAACCGTCAACTTCGGAATCATCTACGGTGTTTCCGCCTTCGGTCTTAGCAACCAGACTTCGCTTTCCCGTGCCGAATCGAAAGAATTAATTGATGCTTACTACGAAACCTATCCAAGACTGAAAGCCTATATCCAGGAGCAGGTAGAAAGTGCCCGCGAACTCGGCTATGTGCAAACCATTTCCGGCCGCCGCCGTTACCTCAAGGACATCAATTCACAAAACATGATGGTGCGTGGTGGAGCCGAACGAAATGCCGTAAACGCCCCAATCCAAGGAAGCGCCGCCGACATCATCAAAATCGCCATGATCAACATCCACAAACGCCTAAAAGACGAAAACTGGAAAAGCAAAATGCTCCTCCAAGTGCATGATGAGCTTGTCTTCGACGTTCACAACACTGAGCTCGACCGCATCCAAGGTATGATCAAACACGAAATGGAAAACGCTTTTATACTTTCTGTTCCGTTGGAAGTGGAGATTGGCGTTGGTAGGGATTGGCTTGAGGCGCATTAAGAAGCTTTTATGAAATTGTGGGCAATTGACTTTCTAAGAAAATATAATTATGAAAAAATGTATACTTCTACTTCTTATGTTTATTAACTTATATAAAGCTAATTCGCAAATTGTCATTGAGGAATTTGTATTTGAGAATGGCGTAGTTGAAAACGGGATTTATACTTGTAATAAGTTTGATTGGAAAATAAATATCCCAGAAGGAACAACAATTACACCTGAATATCGGATAGACGAATTAGAAGAAAAGGGATATAATGCTCTCAAAACAGAACTCCCTGAAGGAATTCAAGTGAGAAAAAATCGACCTCATTTAATTGGTTTTGGTTTTAACAAGTATAATATCTTTTCCGCATCTTTCGAAAGTCTTGTTGGTACTAAACAGATGACCTTAGCAGAACACCAACAGTTTTTAGCAGATCTAGCGAAAAAAACTTACGATAATACAGAAAAAATAAAAGCCACTTTTATTTTGAGTTCAGAGAAAATTGGAGATCATGAATTCTACATAATAGAAACTAAAATATTTAATAAAACATCAGATGACTTGATGTTGACACAGATATTATATAACACATACATCGGCACAAATTTATTTAGTGTTTCAATGAGTTTTACTAATGAAAAGCATAAAGAAATTCTAATTAATAATTTTAAAAAATCTCTAATTAAATGATTGAAGTAATAATAGCCATCCCAGAAAACATTTGCTAATTATTTACTTTTACACACCAAAAATGCCCACCCTAAAACAAATACGAGAAAAACAAAACCTAACCCAGGAAGAACTGTCCGAAAAGTCAGGAATCTCCGTACGCACCATCCAACGAATCGAAGCCGGAACACCCCCAAAAGGCTACACCCTCAAAACCCTCTCTAAAACCTTAAACATTCCCGAAAGCTTTTTTTTAGCCGAAGAAACACCCGAAACCATCATCGAAAGTGATGCTAAACTTACCGTAGAAACCACCGAAATCAACTACTCAAAAATCAAACTCATCAACCTTTCCTCTATTTTATTTGTAGTCCTTCCGCCTCTCAATATTTTAGCACCGCTTCTTTTAAGCCATTTCCTCAAACAAAAAAACGAACTCACAAAGCAAATCATTTCCGTCCAAATCCTCTGGACCATCCTCGCTCCAATCGTCTTCCTGCTCGGTATTTTTCTAAAACTCGGGCGCACTTTTACACTGGTACTGATGATTTCTATTGTACTCTCAAACATCATCCTCATACTCCTCAACGCATCCGAAATCGACCGTAAAAACAAACTGCGCCTCAAGCTCAATTTCAGTATTCTATAAGCCCCGCCACCACATTGTCGGGTTTTTGTCGGGTTCTTTTTTTGCATCAAAAACACGAAAAGCAAACCTTTGTCAAAAATTTTAAAGATGACAATAAACCGCTGCATCCCGCTCTTTTTCCTGCTCTTTTCTTTCATCAAAACAAACGCACAGCTCGAAAAAACCGACGCACTTTACAAGACCATTTTAGCGAAAGACAGTCTCCTTTTTTCTGTCGGATTCAACACCTGCGACATTATCCAATTCGAAAATCAAATGAGCAACAAGTTGGCCTTTTATCACGACAAGGATGGTTTTTCTGATAAGGGAAAATTCCTCAACGACATAAAAAACGGACTTTGCAAAGACCCTCAAAAAAGGCAAGTAAAACGAATTTTGGAAGAAGGAAGCACCGAAATTTTTCCGCTTTATAAAAACGGAACACTTTACGCAGCCATTCAAAACGGCACACACCTGTTTGCAGAAAACCTAGAAAAACCTTCGGGTACTGCTAAATTCACCCATCTTTGGACACTCGAAAACAACGACTGGAAACTAACAACTTCCCTCAGTTTCGACCATCAGCCCTATCAAAGCAAAGAGCCTCCTTTTGAAAACGACAAGCAAATAGAAGAATTCCTTAAACAACACAACATCCCAACCCTCGGACTCGGCATCATCAACAACGAAAAGTTGCAGGAAATAAAAGTTTTTGGCGAAATCAAAAAAGGAGTTACCGCTCCCTACAACACCCTCTTCAATGTTGCCTCGCTCACCAAACCCATTACCGCAATGGTTGCTTTGCAATTGATAAGTTTAGGAAAATGGAAACTCGACGAACCGCTTTACCACTACTATACCGACCCCGATATAGCCCAAGATCATCGAAACAAGAAGCTCACAACACGATTGATTTTGAGCCATCAGACCGGTTTTCCAAACTGGAGATGGATGAATGAACCCAAGAAGCTCCGCTTCGAATTCGATCCCGGAACAAAGTACCAATACTCGGGCGAAGGCTTTGAATACCTGCGAAAGGCCCTCGAAAACAAATTCAAGAAACCCTTGAACCAATTGGCCAACGAGCTTATCTTCCAACCACTAAAAATGGACGACACCAATTACATCTGGGATAAAAATACCGATGCATCAAGATTTGCAATTGGTTATGATAAGGATGCAAAACCCTACGAAACCATCCAAAACAAAACA
>NZ_JBMGQS010000047.1:0-14357 GCF_049060005.1 Flavobacterium sp. PLA-1-15
CGAAAATTTTTGAAATTGATTTTTTCATTTTTAAAATTATAATTAGTTATGTTTCTGCAAATTTGAAGATTAAATACCTAACAAAAGTTAAGGCTGTATCATCTGTCTGTTACCAATTCTTTAGCGCATCATTAACAGGTCTTAAAGACTGTGTTATCTAAATGTTAGAACTGATAGTTCAAGCCCAATCCAAAAAAGGCACCTCTCTTGTAGGTAACTGCCGGCAAATCACCTGATGCGTTTTCTTGCACTCTTTTAAATTCTGGGTTTAGGATGTTTCTCGCTGTAAAATCCAAACCTAAGCTTTTGCTTAACTTTGTTTTCAATATAAAATCAAGCGACCCCATTCCCTTGTCTACCAAGTTCCCTTGCTTTTCTACTCCGAGAGCATAAAGCCTGTCCGAATAATGAGAATAAGCTAATGTGGCCATTATACCTTTGTCGTTTTTCCAGTCTTTCGAATAAGAAATATCAGCATTAAGCAATAAATCTGATGCACCTGTGAATGAGGATTCTGTATCAGTAAGATTTGTATTGATTCTCCCCTTCGTTTCTCTGCTGATTTTTTCAGCATCAATGTCTTGATGTGTCTTCATATACGAAACATTCAATCCTGCTGAAAGCTTATTGGTCAAATCACCTTCAATTTTAAATAAGTTCTTTCTAATTTCAAATTCGGCACCCACAACATATCCTTGATCTGCAATATTCACCCATGTAATATCATTGGTAGAAGAAGCCATAACGATTTCATTGATTGGATCCATTATATACTTACCAAACGCTGTTACAGAAATAAGCTCATCGCTCGTTGGGAACATTTCCCATTTTAAATCAATATTATAGTCTTGTGAAGGATATAAGTCTGGATTACCAACTTTAATTTCAGTAACATCTTCATAAATAAATAACGCTCTTTCTTTGAACTGAGGTAATGTATAGGTTTTGCTGGCTCCAAAACGCAGATTCTGCTTTTCGTTTAAGGTATATTTCAAAATAAGGCTTGGCAAAAACTCATCTCTATTAAATGCATTTACTCCTCCTCCTGCATCCAATTGTGTTCTCCAGTTTACTATTTGTTCTACTTTTTCAAAACGCATACCCAAAACCCCACTTAGCTTTTCAGAAATTTTGTATTCTAAATTAGCAAACCCAGCATGAATATTTTGTTCCCCATTATAGGTCTGAGGATTCATTCCTGCAAAAGAACCAATTGTGAAATTTCCGGCTTCGTAGCTTTGCTGGTTAAATAATACGTCTAGATTGTTCGGATTTAGAATAATATTTCTAGCCTCTTCAACTAAATTGAAATTGAATTGAATGGCCTCGAAATCACGTTTTTTAAACCTACCGTTGTAACCTATTGCTACTTTCCCTTTAGAATCGCCATTTTCATTATCCCCCAACTTATAACTTAAGGCAATATTAGCTGCCATTTCATCCTCGGTCAATTCTTGAAAATACCTGTGGTTATCTGTGTCGGTTTGCTGTGCAATGGTATGCTCGCCCGATGTTCTATCTTTAAATAATTTATTTTGAATTCTATCCGGCATATTTCCCTTTACAGTATTGTAGGAAGCAGCCCAATCCAGACCTATTCTATCGGTAAGCTTATGATTTCCTAACAGCTGATTGATCATGACTGTGTTTTGAACAAATGTTCCTCTTTGCACCATCACATCAGCGTTGTCTTTTTCGAAATCTCTATCATATCCAAAATAAGTATCTCTAGATTGATCGGAAGAATTGATAAACAAGAAGTTATAACCTATTTTATGGTTGCTGTTTAATTTATAGTTAGCCGTAAACATTCCCGTTGTATTGGTTTTGTAAATGGTTTTCTCTTGATTAAATGCTTTCTTACGTCCATCTAAAGCATCAAATGTTTGGTTAACTCCTTCTCTGTACTCATATCCATTGTCAAAACTTGCTGTTGCAAAAAGGTTTAACTTCCCTTCTTCTCCTATTTCAAAAGATTTTCCGGCTTTAAAAGCGGCATTACCTCCAAATGGGCTTTCTCCAACAGGATTAGTGCTGTTTTGAAAATTAAAAGAGTTAAGCGCATTTTCCGGAACTCCGTACGATACAAAACCTGTTTTTCTTGGACCTCTTTGCAATAGAAAATTATTCTTTCCTAAAGCTTCAGTATTTACCTTTGATCCCAAAGAAATTTCAAACATTCCTTTTCCCTTATAATCTTTAGAAGCAATATCTACATTTCCTCCGGCAAAGTCTCCAAAAGACCTTACATTATATACTTTATCAATTGAGATGTATTCTACAATATCGGTAGAGAAAAGGTCCAAAGCAATATTCTTCTTTTCTGGATCATTAGAAGGAACTGGAAGTCCGTTAATTGAAGTTGAGTTATAACGATCTCCAAGACCTCTCACGAAAACATTGTTACTTCCTTCCTGCTTAGAAATACCAGCCGTTTTAGCCACAGCCGCCGCTACATCTCCTACACCTTTTCTTGACAACTCCTGTGCGCCGATGTTCTGCTTGATTTCGACTGCATTTTTTTGCTCCAATAATAAGGAAGCTTCTTTTTGTCGGTTTACGGTACTTGTAATTACAACATCTTCCAACTTTACACTTCCTGAACCAATAGCTCTATCAATTGTAGTGGTTTCATTTGCTTTTACCGTAAATGGAACTTCGATGGTCTCATAACCTACGAAACTAATTTCCAAAACGTGGCTTCCCGCTGCAACGTTAAGCGAATATTTCCCGTCCATATCAGTAGAAACGCCAATCGTCGTACCTTTTATCATAACGTTAGCAAAAGGTAAAGACTCGTTGTTCAGGTCTTTATCTGTAATTGTTCCAGAAACCGTACCTTTGTTTTGCGAAAACGAGGCAAAACTGACAAATAATACGATAAACAAAAATTTAAATTTCATTGTTAGTTGTGTGTTAAAATTTTATGCAAAGGAAAGCCCAGCCTGTAAAGTTGATGTTACCGACTTATTACTATTGAGTATCCTAAAGATTACGCTATTGTTAACAGATTAAATTACCGTTAACACGCTTAAATCGTTTTTTTTTATATTTACATTTACAACCGCAAATCATAACATTTTGCTATTATGAAGAAAAAAGACATCAAGATTTTACTTGTAGATGACGAACAGGATATCCTGGAAATTGTAGGTTATAACTTGACGCAAGAAGGTTACCAGATTGTAACGGCAAGCAATGGAAAAGAGGCTATTGCAAAGGCAAAAAAGGAATTGCCACAGCTTATCATTATGGATGTGATGATGCCCGAAATGGACGGAATGGAAGCTTGCGAAAACATCCGAAAGATGCCAGAATTGAGCAATGTTATCATTACTTTCCTTACTGCAAGAAACGAAGATTATTCTCAGGTTGCAGGTTTTGATGCTGGTGCAGATGACTATATCAACAAACCAATCAAGCCAAAATTGTTGGTTAGCAAAGTAAAAGCATTATTAAGAAGACTGAAAGACGAAGAACAAAATTCCGAAACATTGAATGTTGGCGGAATCGAGATCAATCGTGAAGAATATAAGATTGTAAAAGACGATTTAGAGATTGTCCTGCCAAGAAAAGAATTTGAATTGTTTTACTTATTGGCTTCAAAACCTGGAAAAGTATTCAAAAGAGAAGAAATTTTAGATAAGGTTTGGGGTAATGAAGTAATCGTTGGAGGAAGAACCATTGACGTTCACATCCGTAAATTAAGAGAAAAAATCGGCGAAGATTTGTTCAAAACCATCAAAGGTGTTGGATACAAATTCGAAGTATAATTTCAAACGCTAAGAAACTATTAGCCTAAGTAACTGCATCTTCTATTGTTTTTAATAGAGCAACTCAGTAATTTAGCCTCTTAGCAACTCAATAAAATGGCCATAAATTTTAAAAGAACCTACAAATTTGCTGTAAAGTCAGCTTTGTATATTACCGTTTTTGCAACAGGATTTGTAGGGATTCTGAGCCATTTGATATTCCAACCCAATCAGGAAAAACTCACTTTATTCCTGCTTATTTTTGCCTTTTCCCTCTATATTTTTGCCTTTTTGGTTATCCAATATCGGGTGGAATTCTTTATCTACCGAAGGGTAAAAAAAATCTACGATGACGTTTCCTTTCTCGAATCAAGCTCTTTCCGAAAGGAACGAATTACTACCGATATGGCCACGCTTACACGCGAAGTAAAAAAATTTGCCACCGACAAGAAACTTGAAATCGAAACTCTAAAGGTGCGTGAAGAATATAGAAGGGAGTTTCTGGGAAATGTTTCACACGAACTCAAAACCCCTTTGTTTACGGTTCAAGGATATATTTTGACTTTGCTAGACGGAGCGATGAACGACAAAACACTTCGAAAAAAATACCTGCAACGTGCCGAAAAGGGAGTTGAAAGGCTCACCTATATCGTGAACGATTTGGATATGATTTCAAAATTTGAAATGGGAGATCTGAATCTCATCATGGAAGAATTCAACATCGTAGAAGTAATCCAGAATGTCTTTGACCTGCTCGAAATGGAAGCCGAAAAAAAGAACATCATCCTTTCATTTGATAATAAATATGCCAAGCCGATAATGGTATTGGGCGACAGGGGGAAAATCCAGCAAGTAGCCACCAATCTTATTGTGAATTCCATAAAATACGGAAAGCAGGATGGTTATACTGAAGTTGGAATCGAAGATTTGGTCAACAACAAAGTCATCATCCGTGTAAAAGACAATGGAGAAGGCATCCAAAAAGAACACATTCCACGACTCTTTGAGCGATTTTTCCGTGTAGATAAAAGTGGCGCAAGAGCTGAAGGCGGTTCTGGACTTGGCTTAGCGATTGTGAAACATATTATCGAAGCTCACGATGAGAAAATTTATGTAGAAAGTAAATTTGCCATCGGATCGGAGTTCTCCTTTACGCTCGAAAAGACTAAATAATGAACTCCAGGTTATCTTAGTTTCAAAGGATTGCAAGCCCTTATAAAGTGGCGCTTCCAGCAAATGAGCAACCTTGAATTTTTCCTGCTTTTTATACGGAACTAATCCTTCCTTCTTTAATTTCTTGGCCAGATATTCTTGTTCATATTGGCCTGGAGTAGGAATGAAGAACGCCTTCTTCCCAAGTTGAGCCAAATCCATAACGGTTGTATATCCCGAACGGCAAAGTACGATTTCACTTTCGTTAAAAGTCATCTCGAGCTCCTCAGAAGTCATGAAATTATAAAAAGTGATATTTTCTATTTCCTCAACAACCTGCTGTGCTTCAATTTTTCCTTTTATAAAAACCACCTTGCCTTTGTATTCCAATAAATCCTGTGCCAATTTTTCTTCCAGCATTCCCCTTTGAGGCTCAGGTCCGGATAGAATGACCATCAAATCGTATTTTTTGGGAAGCACTTTTTTATGCAAACGACTCAACGGTCCTATATATTTTATCTTGAAATGCGGATTTTCCAGATGTCCTAATTTACCCGTCAAATTTGGTGTTTCAGCAATATCAGGCACCCAGCATTCATCGTATTTCTTGATGATGAATTGGTGCAGTTTGCTCGTAATCCAAGTGGTATTTCCAGTCAAAACATTCAACTGGTGCGTGATAAAAACCGACGTTACTTTTTTACTGTAAACTCCTAATCTATTATCAGAAATGACGCCTTGTATGTTGTATTCCTTTACCAAACGCTTCACCATTTGTCGTTCCTTGAGAATGGCTTCTATCATTTTTGGCGTGTTCTTGATCATCTTCCACTTGAAATGATTGCCGTTTTTGGCATATTCAATCTGATAGGAAGGTAATTCAATTGCTGGAAGATGCGAAAACTCTTTCTTCAACATCTCCAATGCAATGCCGTCTGAAGCAATAATCGGGTTGTAGCCTTGATTTTCCAATGCTTTAATAATCGGAATACATCTTGTGGCATGGCCCAATCCCCAGTTTAATGGCGCGATAAGAATATTTTTTTGAGACATCTTATAAATTTAATTCATTTTCATTTGGAGCAATACCTTTAGCATTTTTTAATCCATTTTCCCGCTGTAGCAACTCGCTTTAAAACTGTTGACACAGTTTTAAGAGCTCAGACAATTGCAACATCGGGGCTAAATGAAATCTTTAGGCTTCTTTTAAACTTTCTGCTCAACTCCGATTCCAAGTAAACAATACAATTTCCATTTAGCCCCGGCTGGAGGGAAAATCCTTTTTTAAATTGCCTTGGGTTTTAACCCGAGGCAATTTAAAAAAGATTTGGAAGGAATGACGGGAATAGGGTCTTGTGAAAATGCCCAACCGATTCGCTCCTAAAAAACTTTAATATCCTGCAAGGTAAAACTATTTCATTTCGCTTATATTTCCTTAATTTTACCAAAATATTAAACATCGTCGTGGGAAGTAAAAATAAATTAAAAAGATTCAAGGAAAACGAAACATTCGAAAATGTTTTTCAACCGACTAGAGAAGAAGTGGTAGGGAATGAATTTCCGCTCAAAGGCAAATGGAATGAAAATTTCTTTCAAAATGACAATCCGTTGATTTTGGAATTGGGTTGTGGAAAAGGTGAATATTCTGTTGGTTTGGCCGAACGTTATCCAGACAAAAACTTTGTGGGTATTGACATTAAAGGTGCCCGTTTTTGGCGCGGTGCGAAGACTGCTGTTGAAGATGGAATGCGAAATGTGGCGTTTGTAAGAACTCAAATCGAATTGATTGATCATATTTTTGCAGAAAACGAAGTAGATGAAATCTGGATTACTTTTCCTGATCCACAGATTAAATACAAGCGTACCAAACACAGAATGACGAACTCGGAATTCTTAAAATTGTATAAAAAAATCCTGAAACCAGACGGGGTGATGAACCTAAAAACCGATAGCGAATTTATGCACGGTTATACTCTCGGATTGCTTCACGGTGAAGGTCACGAAGTTTTGTATGCGAACCACAATGTATATAAAAACGAAGGAAGCCCAAAGGAAGTCACTAGCATTCAGACGTTTTATGAAAAACAATATTTGGAAATTAACAAAGCAATTACCTATATTAGATTCAAAATAAAATAAAATGACAATCGCTTTACCGCTTGCCTTAGGATTTATCACTTCGCTGATTGGAATCACGCCTCCCGGACTGATAAATATGACAGCGGCCAAAGTGAGCATTGAAGAAGGTAGGACGCGGGCGTTTGTTTTTGCTGGTGGTGCTACCTTTATTATTTTAATCCAGACGTTTCTTGCGGTTGTTTTTGCAAAATTCATCGACAAGAATCCAGATGTTGTCATCATCCTTCGTGAAGTGGGACTTGTAATTTTTCTAGCCTTGACGTTTTACTTCTTTTGGACTTCAAAAAAGATGAAACCCAAGCAAAAAAAGGATAAGCTGAGAAGCAAAAAGAGTCGGTTTTTTCTGGGGATGCTGCTTTCTGCTTTGAATCTTTTCCCGATTCCGTTTTATGTTTTGATAAGTGTTACCTTGGCTTCGTATAAGGTATTTTCATTTGAAATGTCATTTGTTTACACATTTGTCTTAGGCTCCGGACTTGGTGCTTATTTTGCTTTCTACTGTTATATTGCCTTCTTTAAAAAGATGGAAACCAAGACGGCTTTTATCTTGAACAATATGAATTATATTATTGGTTCGATAACCGGTTTGGTTTCGATCATTACGCTTATCAACGTGATTAACTATTATTGGGGTTAGCACAGAATTTAACCGCAAATTCACAAATTATATACTCTAAAAATTTACGAATTTGCGGTTGATTATAAAAATTTAAAAGCTTTGCAAATGACCAAAAAAAATCCAGATAACGATAATTTCTTTGAAAGAGTTTATACCATCGCAAGGCAAATTCCTTATGGCAGGGTTACTTCTTATGGCGCTATTGCCAAATGTTTGGGAAGTGCTCGTTCTGCACGAATGGTTGGCTGGGCGATGAACAATTCAAAAGATGATGTTCCGGCACATCGTGTTGTAAATAGAAAAGGATTACTGACTGGAAAGCATCATTTTGACGGTACCAATTTAATGCAACAACTTTTGGAAAGCGAAGGTGTTGAAATTGTGGACAATCAGATTGTGGATTTGGAGAAATACTTTTGGGAACCGGAGATGAAAACTTAGCTTGGAAAATCCACATGGATTGTTTCCCACTCATCATCAATTTTTTCCAGTCTCATGTTACTTGTACCTGAAAAATTTTTAGTGACATCAATATCTTCCAAAATTCCATCAAAATCAATTTCGATTAAAACATCAACAGCACTTCCTTCTTCAGAAAAATTCAAATTCAGAATTTTAAAGTGATTGATGACAAACTCATCATATTGTTCTTTAAAGGTTTTAAAAGCCAAATCATTGTCCTTGTCCAATATATCTAAGTCCATTTCCATGACTTTCATACATAAAACATCCCAAAAACTGACACACAACATCTTTACTTCAATGGTATCATTCATAACAAAATCTTCGTAGAGATAAGTGTCGATTTCTGTTATGGTATAGACTTCTGGAACTTGTAGATCGAAAAATTCACCAATGACAAAACGATAAATATCCCTTGGATGATGGTCGTCTAGAGCAAAATCTAATCTCAATTTTTGCGAAGCTAGCAAATCATAAAACCGTTTCAATTCGGTTTCTACTTCCTCATCTGATAAAAGCTCATCTTGCTTAAATTCTGGTTTCCCAATTTTTTCATAAACGGTTACCGTTTTCTGTTTTGCCATTTCTAAAAACAAATCCAATGCTTTGCTTTCCTGTTCTGGCGTTTCATGTATAACATTGCTTTCAAAACCATACAACAATGTCAATTGCAATCTTTTAATTTCATTTTCCTGTTCAATACTCAATTTCATGGCTTTAACTTTTTAATTAATCAAACATATCATAAATTTAGTTCTTTCTTCCTCCATCTGATAATTCAGATAACCTCCGTGTGCTTCAATTATATTTTTTGAGAGCGTCAATCCGATTCCTGCTCCATCTTTTCGAGTGGTAAAGAAAGGCAGGAAAATCTTATCCTCGATTTCCTTTTCGATACCGTTTCCTGAATCAGAAATGATGATAAAGATGCGGTTGTTTTTTAGTTCTGCTTCAATTTCGATGTGCTTTTCGGCTTTTCCTTCCAGGGCATACATGCTATTGGTTAATAAATTGATGAGCACCTGCTCCATCTGCAATTTATCTACAGAAAGCCAGCGGTTGAAGCTGATGGTATTGCTGACGGTGATATTTTCCCTCTTTAAAAGCGGATTCATGATTTGGAGAACGCCGTTTACCAATTCGTTGAGTTCTACTTTTTCCTTTCTTGGTGTTGGAAGCATCGCTAATTTACGGTAACTTTCTACGAAGTTCTGCAAATGGTCGCTTCGGTAGATCATTGTGGAAACACTTTGCTTGATGTCGTCCAGGTCTTCTTTTGAAAGTGATTCCTGTTGCATCAAGTCGTTTAAATTCTGCGTAAGTGAACGGATGGGCGTGATGGAATTCATCAATTCATGGGAGATGACCTTCATCAGGTTGATCCACGCTTCTTTTTCTTTCTTCTCTATTACCTTTTGGATGGAATCCAATAAAATAATATAGTATTCTTGGTTGAAAGTTGTCGTTGCCGATGCCTGAAGAATGAATGTTTCGGATTCCTGCTTGTCGATCTTTATTTGCAAAGAGGTTTTTATCTCTTCGAAATTGCGCTCTTCGATTACCTTGCAAAGCGATGGCAAATGATTTTTCAAGTAATGCCATTTGGAAACCCTTGGCACGAGGAAATGTTTGGAGAAATAATCGTTTATGAGGAAGATGTTCCAATCGTTACCGTCTTTCTGCAGGATTAGAACACCAGTTTCTATGTTGTTTAAAATGGAACGGTAGACCAAATCCTTTGATACTTGGTCGTTTTGATTGTTCTTTAGATGGTCATAGAGTTTGAAGAGGTTTTTATAATTCTCAAAGGATTTATGCTTGGTGAAATCGGCGGAGAAGTCGTTGTTGAGGATGGCGCTGATGGTTTTGTCGTAGAAAAGGAAGGTGTTTTTTACGAAGGAAAACAATTCCATGAGCAAAAGGATGGAAACGAATGCGCAGAAGAATCCGGAGAAGACGAGTCCCTTTTGGAAGAGGAAAACGCCTGTTGCGATGCCGATGAGAATCAGGATCATTCGGAGGAAAATGGCATTGTAGTGTTTCATGATATTATTTTATACACGATTATTTTGTTTTCAACACAGATTTCACAAATTTCCACAGATTGAAACTTATTCTTTTACCTGTATTGTCTTTTCTTTCGACACTAATTTCACTAATATAGATTGCTGTTTTGACTTTTAATCTGTGGGAATTTGTGAAATCTGTGTTGGATTTAGCTTTTTAATTCGAACTTTTCCATTCTTCTGTAAAGGGAGGCTCTTGATAGGCCGAGTTCTTCGGCAGATTTGCTGATGTTGAAATTGTTCTTCTGCAGGACCTTTTCGATGGTGGCTTTTTCGATGTCCATCAGTTGCAGGTCGTCGTTTGTTTCTTCAATAACGGATATGTTTTCTAAATCCAGGTCGGTTACTGTAATGGTGTTGTTCTCGCAGAGGATTACGGCGCGCTCTATGCGGTTTTCCATCTCACGGATGTTTCCGTTCCAGGAGTGTTTCTGGATTTGTTCGAGTGCCTTGTCTTCGAAAGCAATCCCGTGGCGCTCGTATTTCTCTATTATGTTGTCTAAAAGGAACTGTGCCAGCGGAATTACGTCCGGTTTTCTTTCGCGAAGCGGTGGCAGGACAATTTCCATGGTATTGATGCGGTAGTACAAATCTTCGCGGAAGTTTTTATGGCCTACTTCGCTCTTTAAATCAATGTTGGTTGCCGTAATGATGCGGACATTCAGCTGGCGTGGTTTTGCTTCGCCCAAGCGCGTGACTGATTTGTTCTGGATGACCTGCAACAGTTTTGCTTGCAGGTGCAAGGGCACATTTCCTATTTCGTCCAGGAAAATGGTTCCGTTTTGCGCCAACTCAAAGCGTCCGGGCGTGTCGGTTTTCGCATCGGTGAAGGCCCCTTTGGCGTAGCCGAAGAGCTCACTCTCGAATATATTGTCGTTTAACGAGCCGAGATCGACGTGGATGAAGGGTTGCTCCCTCCTATTGGAATTTTGGTGGATGTATTGCGCCAAGACGAACTTGCCTGTTCCGTTTTCGCCTAAAATTAAGACATTGGCATCGGTTTTTGCGACCTTTTCTGCCAAGGAATAGGCTTTCTGGATGTTGGGCGAATTGCCAATGAAGACGGAACTCTTCTTGGCTTCGGCGGATGCTTTCTTCTTTTGCTTTCTGCTCTCCTCTACTGCCGATTTTACAACAGCTACCAGCTTTTCGTTGTCCCATGGCTTGAGGATGTAATCGAAGGCGCCCAGTTTTAGTCCTTCAACGGCGGTTTCGACTTTACCGAAGGCCGTCATGAGGATGACGATGGTCTTGGGCGAGAAGGTTTTGATCTCTTTCAACAGATATATGCCTTCCCTTCCTTCTTCGAAGCCAATTCTGTAATTCATATCCAAAAGAACGACGTCAATTTCGTTTTCGGCGAGGTGGTGGATGACTTTTTTGGGGTCACTCAGGGTAAAAATCGTCTCGAAATGCTTCTTTAACGTCATCTTGGAAGCAAAAAGAATGTCTTCCTGGTCGTCAATGATTAAAATTTGGGCATTAGTCTTTTTCATTTGCTGTTCGTTTTCGGACAAATGTGTTCGTTTTCGGACACTTGGAGTGTTTTATGGTTTTTACAAAAGATTAAAAAACAGTTGTTTACAAGTTTTAAACCTTTGGCACAAAATTGCTATATCAACTGACAAATAGTTTAAAATGGATACCATCGTTGCTCGTAAAAGTAAAAAAAATAAATACCTATTGATTGGTTTGCCGCTATTTTTCTTGGCAGGCTTCTTTGTTTATTCGGCGGTGACGAAAAAGAGAAGCTTGGATGTGAACCCGAATGAGATTACTATTAAAACTGTGGAGAACGCTTTCTTTGAAGACTTTATTGTATTCCAAGCGAAGGTGGAGCCATTGAATTCTATGTTGCTGAATGTGATTGAAGGGGGTTCGATTCAGGAGATATTTGTGGAGAATGGGGATTTTGTTCAGAAAGGACAGCCGTTGGCGAGACTGTATAACCCTAATACGGAGCTGGGTTACATGACGCAGGAGACGTCGATGATTGAACAGATCAATAACCTGAACAAGGCGAAGCTGGATTTGAGGAATCAGGAGCTGAACTTGGCGAAGGACTTGGTGGCGATAGAGCACGACTTCCTGGATGCGAAGAATTTGTATATCCTTAACGAGCGTTTGTATAAGGAAGAGATTCTGTCGAAGAATGAATGGGAAACGACGAAGGAGAACTACCGTTTTCAGACGGAAAGAAAGAATATCATACAGCAAAGTACACAAAAGGAGAAGCAGGCAAACGCTATTTTGATTGCGCAAATAGGCAATTCGCAGGGGATTATGCAGAAGAGCTTGGAGATTTTGAGGAAAAACAAAAAGAACTTCTTGGTGACGGCTCCGCTTGCGGGAAGGCTTTCATCGTTTGAGCCTGTGCTAGGAAAGAATTATGTAGCAGGAGAAAGCATCGGGAAGATTGACGTGATGAAGGGCTATAAACTGATGGCGGATGTGGATGAATTTTATCTGGAGAAGATTAGTGAGGGACAGAAAGGGACGGTTGACCATAAAGGAGAGAGCGTTCCGGTTGTGATTTCGAAAGTGATACCGGAGGTGAAGGGCGGAAGGTTTCAGGTGGAGCTTCAATTTACGAACGGAAAGGAATTGGACCTGAGGCAAGGCTTGAGTTTTGGGGTGAGGCTGATGCTTTCGCAAAAAACCAAGTCGACCGTGCTGTCGAAAGGGAGTTTTTATCAGGATACTGCAGGGAAATGGATTTTCGTTGTGAATGGCGACAAGGCGGAACGCAGGGAAATTAAATTGGGCAGGGAGAATCCGTTGTATTATGAGGTTCTTGGCGGACTGAAAGCGGGGGAACGTGTGGTGACTTCGGGGTATAAGGATTATATGGAGGTGGAGGTTTTGAAATTTTAGATTTTAGAGTTCAGATTTTAGATTTTAGATTTGAGTAGTGAGTATTAAGACTTTTTGAAGTAATTTGATGATGTAGGAATTGAATCCGATGATTGCGAAATTGGCTCGGAGTGGTGCGAAATTGAATCGGAGTGGTACGAAATCGAGTCGGAGTGTTGCGAAATTGAGTCGGAGTGTTGCGAAATTGGCTCGGAGTGGTGCGAAATTGAATCGGACTGTTGCGAAATTGAGTCGGATTGTTGCGAAATTGAGTCGGAGTGGTGCGAAATTGAGTCGGACTGTTGCGAAATTGAGTCGGACTGTTGCGAAATTGGCTCGGAGTGTTGCGAAATTGAATCCGAGAGGTGCGAAATTGAGTCCGAGTGTTGCGAAATTGAATCCGAGAGGTGCGAAATTGAGTCCGAGTGTCAAAGAATCAATTCGGATGATGAAAGAATCGATGCGGAATGTAAAAGAATTGACTCGGATAGTGAAAGAATCGACTCGGAATGTAAAAGAATTGACTCGGATAGTGAAAGAATCGACTCGGATAATGAAAGAATTGAGTCGGACAGTAAAAGAATCGATGCGGAATGTAAAAGAATCGACTCGGACAGTGAAAGAATCGATGCGGATAGTCTAAGAATTGATTTTTGCTATTTTACAATAGAAGCGAATGTTGAGGGAATTGGGGTTTTAAACTGATTTTAAAGATTAATATTTAAACAAAATGAAAACAATTGTAGTACACTTTATTTTTCTGCTGGCTTTCTCGGTTCAACTTTCGGCGCAGACCGAAATTATGGGTACGAAAACGAATGTTGTGGCAAACGGGACGCATTTTATTGAGCCTGTAAAGGATAAGAAATGGAGCAACAGCAATGGCAAGGACTATACGAAGGCTTCGTTTACGGAGTTTAGCGGTTCGTGTTATGTGAATCTGGAGGTTGAGGAGACTGGGAGTGTTGGCTTTCATTCTTTTATTGAGATGAAGAAGGGAAAAATGGAAGTTAGGTTGGTTGACGAGGAGGAAACGGTGTATTTTTATTGCGGTACGACTGAGAAATGTGATTTGCAGAAGGATGTTGTTTTGGAGAAGGGGAAAAAATACAGATTGCTTTTTACGGGGGTGGATGCTAAGGGGAGGTATTTGGTGCGGTGGGATTGAGGGGGATTTAAAACACAGATTGCACAGATTTACACAGATTTATGCGTAGAAAAAATAGACACGGATTGTATGGATTTGTAGTGGTTGTGGGTTGGGGAGTTGCAGATTTTATTTAAAACACAGATTGCACAGATTTACACAGATTT
>NZ_JBMGQS010000048.1:0-12842 GCF_049060005.1 Flavobacterium sp. PLA-1-15
GATTGGGCTGGGACGGTACCTACAACGGACAGCCACTGCCAGCAACGGATTATTGGTTTACTCTCGATTACGAGGAAAATGGAATTAGAAAAGAGTTTAAATCTCATTTTGCAATGAAACGATAAATAAAATGTTTTTGGAAAACCCGTTCAACTTGAACGGGTTTTTTTATGTATTGGATATTTGGAAATGACTTTTATATTTTTCTTCACTTAAAATCTTCTATCTTTGAAATAAAAAGTAAAATATGTCTTTCAAACAATTACTATATTTCCTGATATTTTTCTTTACAATTTCAACAAGAGCCTCCTTTATATTGATTCCAATGGATGAAACTACGCAACAGAATCATCTAAAAGCCTACGGAATTACTTATTGGGCTTTAGATAAGCAATATAAAATTAGCTGGTTGCTAAATTACAGAGGAGGTTCCTTTTTATTGCCTGATGCACAAGAAATAAGAAAAGAATGTCAAATAAGAGGTGTTAGTTATGAAGTGATTTCGGATGGTGAATCAAATGGTATCCTTGATGAAATTTCAAGCCCATCACAAAATATGGAGGCAGTGGTCTTAGAGAGAACTCCTAAAATAGCGGTTTACACTCCTAAAGGCAAACAACCTTGGGATGATGCGGTAACATTAGTTTTGACGTATGCAGAAATTCCTTTTACTCCTGTTTATGATGAAGAAGTTTTGTCGGATGGCTTACTGCTGTATGATTGGCTTCACCTTCATCATGAAGATTTTACAGGGCAATATGGCAAGTTTTTTGGTGCCTATAAAAATGCGCCTTGGTATATCGAGCAAAAAAAAGATGCTGAAGCGTTGGCTGCCAAGTTGGGCTATGGTAAAGTTTCAGATTCTAAATTAGCTGTAGCTAAAAAGATCAGAGATTTTGTGATAGGAGGTGGTTTTATGTTTGCTATGTGTTCTGCCACGGATAGTTTTGATATAGCATTGGCAGCAGATGGTATTGACATTTGTGAACCTATGTTTGATGGTGATGCAAGCGATGGAAATTACCAGTCGAGAATTGATTACAGAAAAAGTTTTGCTTTCAAAGATTATACACTTGAAAGAAATCCTAATGTTTATGAGTTTTCTGATATTGATATGACTCAGAAAAGAAAGATGCCAATGGAGAAGGATTATTTTACCTTAATGGATTTTTCAGCTAAATGGGATGTTGTGCCTAGCATGCTTTGTCAGAACCACACGCAGTTGGTAAAGGGATTTATGGGACAGACAACTTCATACGATAGTAATCTTATTAAGTCGAATGTTTTAATTATGGGGGAAAATCACTTTAATGGTGAGGCTCGTTACATTCACGGTCAAATTGGAAAGGGAATGTTTACTTATTTTGGAGGTCATGACCCTGAGGATTATCAGCATAGAGTGGGTGATGAGCCTACGGTTTTGGATTTACATCCTAATTCGCCAGGCTATCGATTGATATTGAACAATGTTTTATTCCCTGCAGCAAGAAAGAAAAAACAAAAAACATAGTATAAAAGAAGAGCGAATATTTCAAAATATTCGCTCTTCTTTTTTTATCTCTTAAGTGAGAAATGTCCCTTGGTGGTTCTCCCATCTTCCAGATCTATAACATACCAATAATCATCAACTGGCATTTGTGTGCCGTTAAGGGTGCCGTCCCATCCCGTTGTGTCATCTCCCATCAATTTTTTTACCAGTTTTCCATAACGATCATAGATGTAGGCGACAGTTTTGGAATTGAATAATTGATTGACACCGCTGATTTTCCAATGATCATTATAACCGTCAGCATTTGGTGTGAAAAACTTAGGAATACCTATTACAATTACTAACTCTTGTATCATTCCGCACCCATTTTTATCTCTGATGTAAACGGTATGAATTCCACCTCTTACATTATCAAAAAAATTAGATTCTTGAAAAGGACCATCTGGGTAGTCTAGGCTGTATTCATAATTTCCAATACTTGATGCATCCAATGTAATTGTTATTGTGTTTACATCTATCGTCACATCTTGAACAATTATTTCTTCTACAGTAGCATCACTAGAATTTAGAACTGGCATTGTTCGCGTTATTGTACAACCGTTTGCATTGGTTACATCTACAGTGTAAATTCCAGGAAGGTTGACTTGGATACTATAAGACGTTTGAGGTAAAGGAGTGCCATCTTTAAACCAAGCGTAGGTATAGTCGCTTTGTGCGCCTTGCAAAATAGATGCATTTAATGTTATAAACTTTAATGGGAGGTTTGCACATACATAAATGTTATCATCTCCCTGTCTGACAATATTGGGTAATGTATTTACAATTAATCGTATAGGGCTTATTCCGGAGCAGTCGTTTCCGTCTTCAACACGAGCGTAAACTGTAGCATCGTAGGCAGTTGTATTAGTGTAATCAGAAGGGTCAGGGATTGGATTTTCTTCCAATAATGCTTCATCAAGTGTTTCATAGAATACAGCTGTTTCTGTACCCGATAAAACCAAAGTTGAAGTATTCAGATCAAATGATCTAAAACCATCTTCTATATTGACTATGTCGCAAAGAGGGGCAATAGTGACTACTTGGCTAAGCACATTTACTTCAAGATTTAAAATACTAAAACTGGAACAGCCTGTCCTATTGTTTGTTACCAATGCTTCTATCTGTTGGGGATTTGATGTATTGGTATAATTAGCGTCTATAGGATTTCCGTTTTCAAAAAAAGTAACACTTAAGTTGGAAACTCCATTGGTTAAATCGTCGATGGCTTGATTTAGGTTGAATAAAGTTATGCCATCTGGGTTTAGGCCAGAATCACATTGTACTAATGTAGAGTTGATTTTTGCAGGAAGTGGATTTACTATAAGATCTATCGCTTTTATTCTGAAGCATCCGTCTGTATTGGTAATTTTTATAAAGATTTGCTCCTGATTAGGAACGCTGTTGTAAAAAGTACTTGAGAAAGCTCCAATATTTCCCAATGCATCACTACTGGAAGTATAGTATTCAACAACAAGGCCCGTCAAATCTTGACCTTCCATTAATGCTAGGGTAACATCATTTAAGTTGAAAGTTCCTTGCCCATTGCCGTCATCACCATCTGTAGTATCATCGCAAATCTCATATCGACTTCCAGGAATATTTACAGAATTGATTACTTCAATTGTAAAATCACTTGTACTGAAACAACCAGTTGTTGTATCTGTAATTCTTGCAAAAATAGTTTGAGGATTGGAAGTATTGATAAAGTTTGATGAATCTGCTATAAACGCATCATTCGTCAGCGCATCATTCTGATTGAGATGGTAGGTTACTACAACACCTGTTTGTGCGCCTATAATTATACTCGAGTTTTGATCCAAATTAAATGATGTGAAACCATCTTGAATCAAATCGGTATCACACTTTTCAATATCTAAAGCTGTTCCTACAGGATTTTCGAATGTTGGAGGCTCGGTAAATGTTGCTGTTCCAGTCCAGGTTAGTGAAAAATTGCTGGTTCCAATTGGTCTGTCGATGATGAGGAAATAGGTTTCTCCACTGTTGACGGTGAGCCACTCGACAAAGCCATTTTCAGCAGGATTAGTTGTTCCTGGGCCTTCATTTTCTTGGTTTGAAGCAATATCCCTCATACCGGTTAAGTTATTCGGAGCACCCATCGCTGCAGGATTGATGGTGGAGCATCTTTTGGCTTGACCAATATTTCCACACGTAACATTTGGACCATAAACAAAGAAATCAAAATCAACATCAATGTTAGTACTTTCGGGTGTTAAGGTAAAACCAAGGGTTCCTCCGGTACCTATTGAAAGTTGTAGCCAAATACTATTATTTTCACTGCTTCCGCAAGTATTGGATCCGTTAAGTTCTTGACTTCCAATACCTGTGGCACTCAGGCCTTCAAAACCAGTATTACCACAAACTACGATTGCATCCACACAATCATTTTGGGCATTGCCTTTTGAAGTAATAAAAAACAATAGGACTATAAATAAGTAATTTAATTTAACCATTTTATAAAATCAAAGTAACAAATTTATTCTAATATTTTAATAGTCAGCTATCGTTTTAAAGAAAAATGACCTTTAACCACACGTCCGTCCTCTAAACTAATGACAAACCAATAATCTGAGGCAGGTTGTGGCTTCGAATTGAAGTTTCCGTCCCATCCATCTCCTTCTCCAGAAAAATTATAAAGCAATTTTCCGTAACGGTCAAAAATAGATATTATAGATTTTGGATGTTCTTTTTTCAAGTATTCAATCCTCCAAATATCATTGTATCCATCTCCATTAGGAGTAAAGAATTTTGGATAATCCAATACATAAATTTCTTTTGGGGTAATACCGCAACCATTGATGTCCTTAACATAGACGGTGTACAATCCTGATGGAATGTTTATAAAAAGCGGGCTGTCTTGATAGCTGATTCCATCTAAAGAAAATTGATAGTCTCCAAGGCCTGAATATTTGATGAGCACTGAATTTTCTCCTCCATGGAAATTGTTTATTTCGACAGAAGTAATTGTAGCTTTACCAGAAGGTTTTACGATGAATTTCTTACTGTCGGTACAGCCATTTGCACCCGTTACTGTTATAATATATTCTCCTGCGGAAGTTACAGTAATGGCATTAGTTGTTGATGCACTTGCATCGTTCCAAATATAGCTTTGATAGATGTTAGGCACTGATAATGTAATGCTGTTAAAGCCATCGCATAAATATATTTCCTCGTCTTCAAAATCCTGTGCTGTAAAACTGTTGATGACCAAAGTCACAGGAATCACGCCATAACATTCGGGACCGTTTGTGATCCTTGCCCAGATAGTTTCTTGGGAGGGTGTAAGGTTACGATAGGTATTGGCTAAAGGTGATGTTTCGGTTATGGCATTGCTCGAAGTTGCATAATAAACGACAAGCAGTCCTGCAGGAAGTCCTGCTGTAACCAAGGGTGTTACATCAGCTGTTAAATCAAATTCATAGACATTGTCTTTTATTCCGTCGGTGTCATCGCAAACTATAATGGGTGCAGGAGTTGGAACATTATTGTTTGAAATTTCCAGCGAAACTTCCACAAAAATAAAACAACCATACGAATTGCTTGCTCGTGCATATATTGTCCTTGGAGCAGTCGTAGTAAATGAACCAGGGTTTGCAATGGGTGTTGCATCTGTTTGATTTGCATAATAGATAGGACTAGACAAGTTTGGATGTCCGTCTAAAATTTGACTGTCCGCTTTTATAAGGTTAAAAGTTGTAACACCATCATTATTGTCATCACACTGAACCAACGTTGCCTGATTGGCAATAACGGGTGGTGAAAATTCTAAAGTAACTTCTCCTTTTGAAACGCAAGTTGAACTATTGTAGGTAATTTCAACGGTGTAAGTACCACCTTCATTATTGGTTACATTGTAAATGGGATTTGTAGCTCCGGTTATCGCTACATTATTCTTGAACCATTGGTAGGTATTGGTGCCGGGTTCAGTCGCATCCAGCATATAGCTTTCGCCATCACAAAGAGGATTCCCAGAAGCAATTAAACGATTTTGTCCCAAGTCTTTCCCAATCTTAAAACTTCCTCCACCAAGAAAGATGGCAGAATCATATAAATTATTTCCTTGGTCGGCAACGACCAATTTAATATGATACAAAACACCCGGAGTAACATTCGCCTGAGCTGTCATCACCACTGTCTGCCCGTTATAACCTGTAGGGTGTTCAAATCCATTAAAAGCATCAAAGTAGTTTTCATTTGATGCCGGACAAACTGTGCCAGGTCCTCTAACTGTATTGGTCTTTACAGGGGTATTTGTTCCAGGAATTACAGCCAAATTTTGATAACCTCCCGTTCCATTGACTTCCTTTAGCAAAAAAACAAAACCATCTGTAAAATTGCATTGATTTTGAGAAGGATTACTCAAGTATTGTTCTGAAGAAAAGATATAATCAAAGCTTATTTTATTGGCCAACGGTAAAAAATCAAATTCTAGAACGGTAGCATTTATTGAACTACCACCTATTCCTAAAGCATTTTCCAAATCCGTATCGCCCAGCCAGTTGGTAGGGCCGTCACTCAAAATCCCACTGTTAGGGCCTATTGCGGCTGTTGCTCTTCCAGTTGTAAGCAAGACTCCATCGGCAAAAGGAAAAGTACTAGTCCCTGCAGTAAAGTAGCCATACGAATTACCATCACCAAAAGCCCACCCCGAAACGTTAATGTTAGAAACATTAGCACACGGACTATTTATAAGTACGTTTCTAACCAAATCTTCATGAGAAGCATTGTCGTCAACGGTAATATATTGAGCAGAAACTGATGCCGAAAAACACAACAGAAACAGCATATAAAAGGGGAAGTTTATATGTTTCATAGTATCTGCAAAGATACTATAAATCCCGTTTTTTTAGGAGTTTGTATGACATTAACATAAATATAACGATCCATGCAGATACAATCAAAATGGCAAGGTAATCAACGCTGTATATTTTTGAATCTGCAACTCCAATTTGATTTCCAATTGACTTTACTACAGATAACCTTGTAATAGGTTCAACAATCAAATTGCTCATTGCTTCCAACGGTAAAAACTGCGTGAAGTTCCTGTCATAGTCGTTATTTGGAAATATTTGATAATTCAATACCGCAATGATTATTGCTTCAAGAATGTTCCAAACAAACAGAAAACCAATTGCAAAGGCAGAACGTTTTACCAAGATGCCTAAGAACAAACAGAAAGAGAAAAAGCCGACAAGCTTAATAAAGTATGCCAAGAGATAGTCTAAATCCGTAAAAATGATTCCGATTTCAGTATAAGATGAAAAACTCAAACCAAGAATCATCGACATTATAAAAATAAAAACTGTCGATACTAAGGCAAACATCAACACAGTGATAAACTTTGAAAGTACAAATTCTTTCTTGCTCATTCCATCAATAAGATTCTGTTTTAATGTGCCATAACTGTATTCATTTGCCATCATTGAAACGATCACTATGGCCAGAAAGAATTTCAAAATTGCTGCGATATAAGTATTAAAATGCCAGATGTATGGAAAATTAAAGATGCCTAACTCAGCAAAGTGCAATTTAAAGTTTCCAATGTCAAATTTTATCGATGCAATCAAGGCGATAAAAGTAAGCAGGATAAAATAGGTAAGTGTAAGGACACGGCTAGCCCTGTTCTTCCATATTTTTTGTAATTCTATTGAGAGTAATCTTTTCATTTTGTCTTAGTTTTTTGATGGATGGTTTTTGGTAAGCTCAAGAAATTGTTCTTCCAGACTGTTTTTCTTTTTAACAAGATGTTTCAGTGCGACTTGATTCTCGAAGAGGTAACGGTTTATCGCTGCGGCATCCAAGTCCCTTTTCAGGTAAGCGATGACTTTGCCATTTTCCAGTGCTGTTTTTTCAACGTCTGGATGGTTCTGCAATACTGCAATTAAAGTCTCGTTGTTATCTGCACAGAGTTCAAAGAAAGCTTCGTTGGCCGTTATGCCATCAACTCTTCCGGAATAAAGTATTTGTCCTTTACGCAAAACCAAAACATGCGAACAAACCTTTTCTACTTCATCCAACAGATGTGAAGCCAACAAAATAGTAGTGCCTTGACTTGCAATGAGCTTAATAATGTCGCGAATCTGATGGATTCCCTGCGGATCAAGACCATTTGTAGGTTCATCCAAAATAAGAATTTCAGGATCGTTCAATAGGGCAGAGGCAATCGCCAAACGCTGTTTCATTCCCAACGAAAAAGTTCTGAACTTGCTGTCTTTTCGCTCCATCAGGCCAACAAGTGTCAGTTTTTCTTCGACTTTGGCATAGTTGATACCCTTGATTTTGCAAACGAGTTCCAAGTTTTCCTTGGCTGTCATGTAAGGATAAAAGTTAGGGCGCTCGATTATTGCACCTACTTTTTTCAAGGCCTCGTGTGTATCGATTTTTCCGTCGAACCAGCTGAACTCACCTGAAGTTTTGTTGACTACATTCAATACGATACCCAAAGTGGTTGATTTTCCACTTCCGTTAGGGCCAAGGATGCCGTATACATTTCCTTTTTGAATTTCTAGGGACACATTATTTACAGCGTGGACATAGCCATAACGCTTGTGGAGATTTTTGATTGATAATATAGTTTCCAAGATGATTGATTTTAGGTTTTAATGTTTGACGAGTCAAATAGCAATTTGTTACTCGAAGTTGTTGATTATTTACAAAATAAAAAATGCGCTTCATCCTCAAGATGAAACGCATTTCCAATTAAAACAAAACAAAAAATTATGAACGTACAGCAATCTAATTTTTAAGTATGATGATCCAATCCCATTCTTCGGGATTGCCAACCCCTACGCTAGGAGTATAAAGGAAAATTCTTGCCTTTGCATCAGGGTTTGATAATACAAACTCGCGTGCTTTTATCAAGCTCTGTACGGCACTCCAGATGGTTTGATAGTCATAGTTCCCTTCAGTAGGGTTAAATACATTTTCAAAACCTTCTGTAGGAAATACGTAATCATTGGTAAGCGTTACTTCAAAACTACTTGCGGGCTCAAAGCTTTCAGGATAGTTTATTTCTCCAGTTCCATCCCAAACAATGGTACCGTCGAATATTTTTGCATCTAGCTCTTTGTAATACAGTTGGATGCCTCCAAAATCTCCTGGTTGCTGATACTCTACTTCAATATTGAATGTAGCAGTAGTATCACTAAATGTAAGCTCTTTTCCTCCTTCAAAAGTATTTGTAGTATAATCTACTTTTAAAAGAAGCACTTTGTTGTCTTGAACGGGAATGGTGCTGCTTAGATCGTCTTCTGCTCCAACGCACGAAGTCAGTAAGACTACAAATGCAAATAGGGTAATAAATTTTGTCTTCATAATATTGGTTTTTTGATTGATAATTCTATCTAATAGATTGTAAAACAATTAAAAGGTTGCGTTTTGGTTTCGTTTTTAAGTTATTAGTCGATTAAAATATTTGATAAAAATTTGTTTCTATTGAAAAGAAAGCTATTGAAAATGGTACTCTTTTAGTATTGGTAGGTTTGTAATTTAAGACAGTGTTTTTTAAGAGGAGTATCCACACACGGATAGTATATAGGAAGTTGCCATGGTGCATACAGGAAGTAATATGCAATATGGTACGGTATAGCTAAGGTATGGGTATGCTTTTTAGTAGTCGAAAAGGATGCCTTGTAAGGTAGAAATTTAAAAGATAGAAGAAAAAGTTTCTTGCTTTTTATAAATTGTAAATAATCTGCTGTTAGATGACGAGATTACAATTTAGTATTCAGAAAAAAAATAAAATGAATTATAATAAATCTTCGATATATCGAGAAGGTGTAACTCCTGTTACTTTCTTGAAAACCCTATTGAATGTAGATTGCTGAATGAATCCAGCTTTGAGGTAAATGTGCTCGATGGTAAATTTTTTATGTGCTACATTGTAGAGTTCAGAGATTACTTGATTTATACGGTATTCATTCACAAAATCTCTAAAATTTTTAGAAGATTTCTTCCTCAAAGTTTGGGAGATATAGGAGCCGTTTGTATCAAGTTCCTTTGCCAGCATTGTAATATTGAAATCTGGATTTGTGTAAGGCTTCTCATTTTCAAAAAAGCTAATTATTCTGTCATAAAGTACTTCCATCTTATCAGGAGGCATATCCGTTTTTGAATCTTCATATAATATTGTTGCAAATGTGTTTGAATCCGTTATGAAATTGTCTTTAATTGCTGGTTGAGAATGACTTTTCAGTTTGTTGAATTCATTGTTAAAGTATAGTATAATAATGGATAGGTAGCTTGAAAACCCGATTAACACATAGTCTTGAAATTTAATTATGTTGCTGTTGTTGAATTTGTTCTTATCCTCCGCCACAATAAGCGATTCTGAGAGGATAGGTGTGAAATAGCAAATTATTAAAATGAAAATCGAAGTTATTATTGTAGCTCTAAGATTAGTCAGCATCAACGTCATCAGCAACATTGGAACATAAAGCAGATAGATCACAATGGACACATGTTGCACATACATGCTGCAGAAAAAAATGAATGTAGTTATCAATAATGTTGTGATTCGGTAGATATGTTCAAAATCATATTGTGATTTTGAAATGATGTAACTGGTTATGGTAATTGAGAAAAAAGCAGACAATAGGATATAAGGTGGTACTATTGGCTGTATTCCATCTATCTGTAATTGGTCAAAAACAATAATAAATAGCAATAAGCCCAAAACTGACATTACGAAGATTTTGCTGAATTTTTTTCTTTTGCTTACTAATTGCTTATTAGGGTGTTGCATCTTTATACAAATGGAATTTGATTATAGTAATTATATGGTTTGTGATAAGATGTGGGGGTGGCTGTGGGTTTTACTTTTTTCTATTCAAGTTCTCAATATATTTAGATGGGGCTATTCCTGTAATTTCCTTAAAATTTCTGAAGAATGTCGATTGGTTCGTAAAGCCTGCATTTTTGTATAATTCCTCTAAAGTGTATTCCTCCTGATTATTATGGATGTCTTCAATAATTTGTTTAATCCGATATTCTTGTACAAATTCGGTAAATTTTTTCCCTCCTTCATTGTTTAAGGCTCTGGAGATGTATGTTGGATTTGATTTTAATTTTTGAGCCAGCATTTTAATTGTAAAATCAGGGTTAATATACGGCTTTTTTTGTTCCATATATTCTTTTATGTTGAGAAATAATTTTGCAGAGGCTGTATTTTCCTCTTCCATCTGTTTAAAATCTACGTATAAATCTACGGAAGCCATTTTGTTTTCAATCTTATTTAGTTCAGTATAATAGTATAAAGTAAGGAATGATAGATAAGCAGCAATTGTGTACAACACATAAGTAAGATTCCTGTGGATTTCTTTTTCTCTTTCATTTAGTACTTCAGGAACTGATGCTCCTGTTATCTCAGCAAGCGATTGTAAAAAAAAGCAAAGGATTAAAGTAACTACAACAAACACCATTGCTTTTTTTAAGGATGTTTGCATCAAAATCATTAGCAGTATAGGTATATAAAATAAGCAAACCGACATTGATCGGTGGCACGTTACCAGCCCTAAATAAAAAACCAATAGGTATAAACCTGCCGTTATGGCTTTATAAATTATCCAGAAGTTAAATTTTTCCTTAACCGATAGATACCCAACATAACAGGACAATATAAAAGAGATGAACAACGTCTGCTGATCGATTTTTAATTCATAACTGACATCAAAATATCGAAAAGAAAATATCAAAACATTATAGAAGGCGAATATGGCTAATAAAGAAAATATAAATAAGCGTCCAAATTCTTTTCTCTTATTGTCTCTTTCAGTAATAAATGGATTCATTAATAGTGGTATGTTTTCACAAATAGAAAATCTTTCTGTTATCTTTTCTTAAAATGTTTGTTTCACGCTCTAAACCTACAAAAAAAACCTTAATACAACACTTTTTTCATGTTTTGTTCCTAGTCAAAAAGAATATTTCATAAGTCAAAACAAATATTTAGATACTCACTTTTGTTTTTAAAAAGATTTATAGTGTTTTAAATCAGTGATTTATGAGTGAGTATCAGTCATTTTATAAAATAGCTTATATAGTCGATTTTTTGTTTTGAAAAAAAATAAATATTTGTCATAGTAAAATATAATTCTTGATTTGAAGCAAATTGAATTGTGTTTTATATTTAAAAAAAGACTATTGTAGAGTTATCCCCAATCTTATACTCTTTCAAAAAGTGAATGCTTTATTTTATTTTTAAAAAATAGCGAAGGTTATGTTGTAAATCTTGGTTTTTTGGTTTCAAAAGTGTGATAATTATTTGCTAATAAATGTGCTTTAAGCATATTTTAAAGTCTAACAGACCTATATTTTATAATTTCAAAAAATTAGATAGAATCTAACTGTCGGATTTTAGTCATTTTTTGAATCGTCTGCAAAATTCATGCACAATGATTGATTGTAAATCATTCTGAAATGGATGTTGCTTTTCGCAATTAAAAAAAATATGAATAAATATTAAAGATTGAATTATGAAAAACAAGTTCCTTCCACTATTATCGGTTTTAGGATTCTACGGTGCTTATGGGCAAGTAGGAATTGGTACGTCTTTACCTGACAACTCTTCCCAGCTTGAAGTTGTAGCTACTGACAGAGGTATTCTTATTCCTAGATTGCCATTGACCAATTCTACTGATACTACAACCATAACAGGTGGGAATGTTAATAGTTTACTGGTTTTCAATACCGCCACAGTTTCAGATATAACACCTGGGTATTACTACTGGTATGATGATAAATGGCACCGATTGGTGATTTCTGATGAAATATCACCATCTCAAGGAAATGTTATTTATAATCCGATCACAAATGAATTTACTTATATAGATGCTGGAGGCACTACTCAAATTATCAATTTTGAGGAAATAGTCCAGATGCATGAAACAGTAACAACACTGGTTGATAATGGAGATGGTACAATAACCTATACTAATGAAGCTGGAGTTCCAGTTACTGTTGATATGGGACAAGGTCCGGCTGGACCACAAGGACCACAAGGTAATGATGGACCTATGGGACCGGCAGGACCAGCTGGAGCAGATGGTGGAGTAGGGCAACAAGGTCCTCAAGGACCAGTTGGAGAACAAGGACCAGATGGTAATCAAGGTCCAATAGGTAATCAGGGACCGGATGGTAATCAAGGACCAATAGGAAATCAGGGACCAGATGGTAATCAAGGTCCGATAGGTAACCAAGGACCAGACGGTAACCAAGGACCGGACGGTAACCAAGGACCAATAGGAAATCAAGGACCAGACGGTAATCAAGGACCAGTAGGAAATCAGGGACCAATAGG
>NZ_JBMGQS010000049.1:0-10895 GCF_049060005.1 Flavobacterium sp. PLA-1-15
TTTTAATTTCTTTAGCCAAATTAGCAATCAAATATTAAGTAGGTGTTATACTATAAATGACAGATGTTATGAAATTTAATTCAATATCGGGCAATGTTACCAGTTTGTTGGTGCAGGACTATGTTCCAAAACCTTATCTTTGCCTCAAAATCATCTTATGCCAAGAATACTAGCCATTGACTACGGACTAAAACGCACCGGTATCGCCGTTACCGACGAAATGCAAATCATTGCATCCGGACTAACGACGATTCCTTCCGAAACCGCTGTTGCTTTCTTAAAGGATTATTTTAACAAGGAAAAGGTAGAAAAAGTACTCATTGGTGAACCCAAGCAAATGAACGGTGAACCCTCACAAAGCACCGAAATTATTGAGAAGTTTGTAACCGTATTTGCATCAACTTTTCCCGATATGAAATTGGAAAGAGTAGACGAACGTTTTACCTCAAAGATGGCCTTTCAGACGATGATTGATAGCGGACTTAAGAAAAAACAGCGCCAGAATAAGGCACTTGTCGATGAGATTTCGGCAACGATCATGCTTCAGGATTATCTTTCGAGAAAATTCTAGACGATAATTTTAAGCTTTCGGGTAGCTTTAAGGAGACTTTCGGATAGATTGGTCATCCAAATCAATTGCTCGATTACGAGCTGTGCTTCCTTCATCTTCAATTGGAAATCGGCTTCATCAACCACGCTGTCGCGCAACTCTTTTGCACGAATGTTTTTAAGTTCGGTAAAACGTACTTCCAAATCCGATTTCTGGACAGTATTTAAAAGTATTTCATCTTCATCGGTATGCAACAATTCAATTGCATCGTCAAGATTTTTCAGAATGGTTTCTACCACCACATTAAAGGCCTCGGAAGCTTTTGTAGTTTGATGCGTCTGAATATAAGTTCCCAGCGAAGCCGATGAAGAAACCAACGTGTGGTTGAGTTCCACAAGTTTGTACACCTGTGGCATCTGCTTTTGCTTGGAGCGCGGTTCCTGTGTCATCCTTTGGAAAGACGTCATGAGGTTGCCAATTTCAATAAAGGCCTGTTTTCGTGCCAGTTTATAAGAAGTTGTTACTTCACCTTTTTTATTATAGAACACAGAAATCTCCCTTATATAATCCCTGTTTGCCTTTATGGATTTCTCCAAAAATACTCTGACGTTCAAAAATTCCCAAGAAGGCCAAAGCAGATAATTACCAGCGAAAGCCAGCAATCCACCAACAAGGGTATCGAGGATTCTATATTGTATCACTTCGTTGACATTTGGCGTAAGCATCCCATAAATAAAGACCACATACATCGTCACGAAAGTGGCGCCAACCTTGTAATTGGTTTGCGTAAACATAAAGCCCAACAACATCGCAATGATCGAAAAGGCACTTATCGCATAGCTGTTATGGATGACCGAAATAATTCCGAAGGCAATGATACCACCCAATATCGTCCCAAAAATACGCTCGTAGGAACGTTGCTTGGTAAGTCCGTAACCTGGACGCATGATTACCACGATAGTGAGTAATATCCAATAGACGTTTTGGAAAGGCAACAGTTTTCCGATGATAAAACCCAGTAAAATGGTCAACGTCAGGCGAAGCGAATGTCTGAAAATAGTGGAGGAGAAGCTGAGGTTTTCCTTCAACGTGCTCCACGGATAATATAAGGGTGTAAGGAACTTTTCCAGATCCTTCTCTATGCCTTTTATGTCCTGCGGATTGGTAGCCAAGGTAAAAGCCTTTTCCACCACTTTTATCTTTTCAATCTGCCTTTCGGCATAATCCCTCATGTTGGAAAGCATCAGCACTCCTTCGGAAGCATCTTCCTTGCCGAGCTCTTTTTCATAATCCAAAATGGCATTTTCCAAAGCTTCCAAATCTTGAAAAAGTTGGTGCTTGGAAACATACTTGGTTTTATTCTCCAATGACTTGGAGAGCCTTTTCATGGTTCCGGCAAGGTTATAGGCCAGATTCTGATAGGTCGATAGCATTTTTGGATGTGCGCTGAATTTCTCGTGCAGTTTGCTATGGTCGAAAGAGGTAGAAAGCGCGAGTTCGAGAATTTCAAGCAAGGAATCGAATACAATCAGCATCTTTCGGTTCTGGTTGGAACTTCCTGAATTGGATCGGTTTCGGATTAGGATTTCCCTTAAATTCTCGTGGATCGTATTTAGTTCTACCTGAAGGTAAAGCTGTTTCTCGATAATTTTTCCCCGCGAAGCATCAGCATTCCATAAATCGCCACGGAGTTTCAGGTATTTTCCGGTAAGCTTGATGCACTGTGCAATTTGAAGCTCTACATATCGATAGGGTCTTATCTTATAAAAAATAAGCGAAACAAGGAGATAGAACAGTCCGCCAGCAAGCATGTATCCCGCATTGATGAGGATGTTCCAACCGGTATTTAAATGTCCGAATGCCAATGAAACCGATACGAGTCCCGAAAAGGAAATCATGGTAGCGCGATGCCCATAGACGGAAATCATCGACAGGAAAAATAAAATCAGGACCAGGACAGGGTAAAATATCGAAGGATACGGATAGGTAACATTCACCAATATCGCCGCACCGACTATGATAAGAATGGCAACCAAAATCCCATTGATCTTGTGCTTTAGATTACTCGGAATATCACTCGGATAGGTCAGTACCGCTCCAATGGCAACCGTAAACCCTACCTGAAATAAATCCAGATAACCAAATAGAATAACGGGCAAGACCGCGGCTACGGTTACTTTCAGCGCATTGGTAAAATTGGTCTGGTCGGTAAAGTTTTTGACTGAGTTGATCATTTCGAAAGGTTGCCTTACAAAGATAAGGAATGACGGAGATTTATAGTTTGAAAAAAATAAAGATTTTAAAGTTTCTATATTGCCAAAACGTTATTATGTAATATGTTTTTTCACTATTTTTGCCGTCCGTGTTTCACAAAGGCATCTTTTTTGATAACACGTAATACTTAAAATTTTTAAAATGATTTTACCAATTGTAGGATACGGCGACCCGGTTTTGAGAAAGATGGCAGAAGACATTCCGCAGGATTTTCCAAACCTAAAAGCTATTGTATCAGATATGTACGAAACGATGTATAATGCTTATGGTGTAGGTTTGGCCGCTCCACAAGTAGGAATGGCTATTCGTTTGTTTGTTGTGGATACGAGCCCTTTTGGTGAGGACGAAGACTTGTCGGAAAAAGAGCAATTGCAGTTGAAAGGTTTCAAGAAAACATTCATCAATGCAAAAATGTTGAAGGAAGAAGGAGAGGAATGGGGTTTCAACGAGGGTTGTCTAAGCATTCCCGAAGTGCGCGAAGACGTTTACAGACACGAGCAGATCACGATTGAATACTACGACGAAGACTTCAACAAGCATACAGAAGTGTACGACGGTTTGAGAGCAAGAGTCATCCAGCACGAATACGATCATATCGAGGGAATCTTGTTTACCGATAAGATTTCATCGCTGAAGAAACAGCTGATCAAGAAGAAACTTCAAAATATTATGGAAGGAAAAACCCGTCCGGATTACAAGATGAAGTTTGCATCACCGAAGAAAGGAAGATAGTATTCAGTAAAGTAATAAGAAATAAATAATACTAATAAAAAATAAATAATACTAAAGATGAATTTAGATAAAATATTAGCAATTTCAGGAAAACCAGGTTTATATGCCTTAAAAGTACAAACGCGTTCAGGTTTTGTTGCCGAGTCATTAATTGATGGTAAAAAAATCACTGTAGGTTTAAGAAGCAACGTAAGCTTGTTGTCTGAAATCTCAATCTATACGGTTAGTCAAGAAAAACCGCTTGTTGAAGTAATGCGCAACATCGCAGTAAAAGAGGATAACGGACCAGCACTTTCTCACAAAGAAGATAATGCTACATTGGCGGCTTATTTTGCTGAGATTCTTCCAGACTACGATCAGGACAGAGTGTATCCTTCTGATATCAAAAAAGTATTGAACTGGTACAATATGCTTCAAGCAAAAGGATTGGTTTCTAAGGAAGCTCCGGTAAAGGAAGAGGCTCCTGCACAAGAAGAAGTAGCTTCTGCTAAAGAATAAATTCCAAATTTCTTACCATAATTTAATCCTGTCGGGCTGTTTTTCCTGACAGGATTTCTTATTTTTACAAAAACCTACATTATGACTGCAAGAGAACTTCAACTACAGGCTTTCGACAGATTATTGAATATTATGGACGACCTGCGCGAGAAATGTCCGTGGGATAAAAAGCAGACTTTGCAGACGCTCCGTCATCTTACCATTGAAGAAACCTACGAGCTGGGCGATGCCATTTTGGACAATGATTTGCAGGAAGTGAAAAAGGAACTCGGAGATCTATTGCTTCATATTGTATTCTATTCCAAGATAGGAAGCGAAACCAACGACTTCGATATTACCGATGTCTGCAACGAAATCTGCGAAAAGCTTATCCATCGTCATCCGCATATTTATGGAGATGTTGTAGTTGAAAATGAAGAAGAAGTAAAGCAGAATTGGGAAAAGTTAAAACTGAAAGAAGGCAAGAAATCGGTTTTGGAAGGTGTTCCGAGAAGTTTGCCGGCTTTGGTCAAGGCATCCAGAATTCAGGATAAGGTAAAAGGAGTAGGCTTTGATTGGGAAGAACCGCATCAGGTATGGGACAAGGTCCAGGAAGAATTGGAGGAACTGCAGGTGGAGGTAAAGGCTGGGAATCAAGAAAAGATGGAATCGGAATTTGGTGATGTTTTGTTCTCGATGATCAACTATGCCCGCTTTTTGAATGTTAACCCGGAGGATGCCTTGGAACGGACAAATAAAAAATTCATCAAGCGTTTCCAATACCTCGAAAGCAAGGCTTCACAATTAGGAAAATCGCTGGCCGACATGACATTAGCAGAAATGGATGTCTTTTGGAACGAGGCCAAAAAACTCTAATCTGTTTACATTTTCTTTTTATTGACTATCATAAAATTACATTCCAAACATTAATTTAATGTTTGGAATTTCTTTTTTTAAAATTAGATTAAACTTCTGGTAATCACTTCAAAAAACGATAAATATAAATTGCGGCTTAAATAACACAACTTATATTTATCATGAAATTAAAAACTACCCTGTTCCTTTTATTGGGATCAATCGGTGTAGCCCAAGCCCAGATTGTGGCTCCGGGAGACATTGCTTTTGTTGGCTTTAATGCCGATGGCGACGACGACGTTGCTTTTGTAACCTTCAAGGATATTCCTGCAAATACCAATATCCACTTCTGTGATTCAGAATTGACCAATGGTATTTTCGGTGATGACGAGAATGCTTTTATCTGGACTTCTCCAGCAACAGTTGTTCCTGCCGGAACCATTATTTCAATCTATGCTTTAAGCGCCACTCCAAACCCAACTAGCGGAACCATTACAGGAACTCCAGGAGGACTTTCTCATAACGGAGATGCCCTTTTTGCTTTTTTAGGAACATCAACAACCAACCCTAGATTAATAGGAACAATGCTTGCAGCAATATCCAATTCAACTGCAGGTTTTGGAGATTTGACAAATTCTGGATTATCGCAAGGAACTACGGCTATCATGCTTTCAGAAGGAACAGATATCGCTATCTACAACGGACCAAGAACAGGTTTGGACATCAATGGCTATCTGACACAATTGGGATCAATATCGCAATGGTTGGAAGAAGCATCAGATGCTGATAATCATAATAATGGTGGTGGAACACCAGATCTTCCTTTCAGTACAACAGCATTTGTTATTTCTAATACAGATAACAGCGCACCAACGGTAGCTTCTACTGTTTTGGTAAACGAAACGACTACTGAGGTTATCTTTTCTGAAGAATTGACTGCCACTTCTGCCAATTTGTTGGACAATTATACTTTTGCACCAGCTTTGGCTATCAGCAATGTAGTATATGATGCCGCACTAAACAAGGTCATCATCACACACGCTGCTCTAGCTACAGGAGTTGCTTATACATTAAGCGTAAACGACATTAAAGATTTGGCAAATAATGCGTTGGCTCAAACCTACACAAGTCAGGATTTATACCATAATACGCTTGCTTCAGGTTTGTTGATTACCGAAATCATGTACAACCCACCTTCTGCCAATTCGAATCAACTGGAATTTTTAGAAGTATACAACAATACTGCAAACCCGATCGCCTTGGGTGGAATCAGGGTAAAAGATGAAGGGAACTTCGTATTTGTTTTTCCAGAAATGACACTTGTCGCAAACGCTGTGGTTTTGTTGGCAAATGATAAGACCAGTGCCGATGCCTTTTATGGCGTTTCCTTCCTGGACATGCCACAAGGAGCGATCAATGCTTTAGGAAACGGCGGCGAATTGTTGCAGATACTAAATGCTAACGGCGCTGTAATTTCTCAAGTTGCTTATGATGATGTTACGCCTTGGCCACTTTCTCCTGATGGAAACGGTCCTTCATTGGAACTTTTGAATCCAAACGGAAACTTGAATGACGGAAACAATTGGACAGCTGCTGCAAATCTTGTAGGACCATCTTTAGGAGCTAATGTATATGCTTCTCCAGGAACATATACTCCAAACGTTTCTTCTGCTGTTTCATTCGATACTGAATTTGTATTTGTAAATGAAAATGCAGGAACTGTAGCTGTAAACGTTTTCATTTCAAATGCTTCTGCTACAGAAGTGACTGCAACTATCGCACCTCTTGGTACAGTTGGTACTGCTGTGGAAGGAACAGATTATACTTTTGCTTCACAAACGGTTACTTTTCCAGCAAATTCTTCAACTGCTGTAACGATCAATGTTCCGGTAACGGATAACGCTGTTGGTGGTGCAGATAAGTTCTTTGTTTTAGAATTAAGCAATCCAAACGGAGCTACTCTTGGCGGCATCAAAACCAAAGTGGTTTATATTTTAGACGATGAAGCTTCGGCTCCAGCCGCATCAGAAACATTGGATATCGATTTCCTTGCAAGCTATGAGGTAGATCCTAGCGGTTCTGCCGAAATTGTGGCACACGATCCTGTATCGCAAAGATTGTTTGTGTTGAATTCTACAGCAACCAAAGTAATGATTCTTGATTTCTCAAATCCAGAGAACATCACACAAATCAGTGCCATTGATATGTCTGCGCACGGAATTGGCGCTACAAGTGTGGCTTACAAAAACGGAATCGTTGCCGCTACTGTTGAGGGAGCTGACTTTGGAAACGGAAAAGTAGTCTTGATGGACATCAACGGAGAAAACGTAAAGGTTGTTGAGGCAGGTGTATTGCCAGACATGGTTACTTTTACTCACGACGGGAATAAAGTTCTGACGGCAAACGAAGGACAGCCAAATGCAGATTATTCTATCGATCCAGAGGGAAGTATCTCTGTAGTAGATGTTTCGGGCGGACTTTCAAGCGTTACGCAAGCGAATGTTACTACAATCAATTTCAATGCTTTCGATGCTCAATTGGAAACTTTAAAAGCAGCCGGTGTTCGTGTATTCGGACCAAATGCTACGGTTTCTAAAGATTTTGAACCGGAATACATCACCGTTGCAGAAGACAACCAAACGGCTTGGGTTACTTTACAAGAAAACAACGCTTTGGCAGAAATCAATTTGGTAACCAACCAAATCACTTCTATTATTCCATTAGGATTAAAAGACCACAGCCTGCCAGGAAATACATTGGATACTAGCGATCAGAATGGTGAAATCTTTATGGCCAACTGGCCTGTAAAAGGAATGTACATGCCAGATGCTATTGCGAGCTACACAGTTTCGGGAACTACTTATTTGGTAACGGCAAACGAAGGTGATGTTCGTGAATACGATGCTCTTGAGGAAGAAGCAAAAGTAGGTGATGCAGATTATTTCTTGGATCCTGCGGTTTTCCCGAATGCGGCACTTTTGAAGAAAAACGGAAACCTTGGTCGTTTGGTGGTATCCAACAAATCAGGAGATCTTAATAACGATGGTCTTTTCGAAGAAATCCACGTTTTCGGAACACGTTCGTTCAGTATCTGGAATGCTACAACGAAGCAATTGGTGTACGACAGCGGTGATGATTTCGAAAGAATTACGGCCACAGATCCGGTTTACGGAGCTATTTTCAATGCAAGCAACGACAATAAAAACTTCAAAAACAGAAGTGACAATAAGGGACCGGAGCCAGAAGGTGTGACGGTTGGAAAAATCGGAGAAGCATTCTATGCTTTCGTTACCCTTGAAAGAATCGGCGGTATGATGACGTATAATATTACTGATCCTGCCAATCCAGTTTTTGTTTCGTATAAAAACAACCGTTCTACAACAGATGCCAATGTGGGCGATTTAGGTCCGGAAGGAATCATTTACATCAATCCAACAGATAGTCCTAACGATACAGGTTTGGTAGTAATGGCAAACGAAGTGAGCGCTACTATCAGTGTTTACAAAATCAACAACGACGTTCTAGGAACAGGCGAATTTACCCCTGAGAAAAATACCTTCACGGTCTATCCGAATCCGGTTAGCCAAGGGATGCTTTATTTAAGCAAACCTACAGATGCCATTATCTATGACATCTCAGGAAGAATTGTTGCTCAAAAAAGCAATGCTTCCTATATGGATGTTTCGCAATTGTCTGCCGGTGTTTATATCATCCAGCCAAAGGAAGGAAACAGCCAGAAGTTTATCATCAAGTAGTAGTTTTTTGTTTATGTAGTTAAAAGGCCATCCCTGCAAAGGGGTGGCTTTTTTAGGTATAAGGCAGCCTATGATTTCAATCCGCTCATCAACTAAAAATTAATCAAATTTTCTAACTGATTACTATATTATTTATATTCGCCCTTTATTATTCAAACTAAGTATATGAAAATTACTAAAAACCTTTTTTTCATTGCATTATCGGCAACATTTGTTGTGAGTTGCAACAAGAAGGATGATTTTTCCGAACTGGAAGATCCTATTATGACCCATCGCGATACCACTGTAAATCCGGCCGATGATTTTTTTAATTATGCCAACGGAAGATGGTTCAAGGAAAATCCGATTCCGGCCAGCGAAAGAGGCAATGGGATTTTTCATACTATAGAAGATACGGTTCAGGCCCAAATCAGAAAAATATGCGAGACTTCGGCTAAGGAAACCAATGCCAAGAAAGGAAGCAACATCCAGAAGATTGGCGATTTCTATGCTTCGGGTATGGATACTATTGCGATTGAAAAGGCAGGGATGAAACCCATTCTTGTCGATATGAAACGTATAGACGCCATTACCGACGCAACGTCATTGTTCAGCACTATTGGCTATCTGCATTCGATTGGGGTTAACGCAGGATTTCATTTGGTGGTTTCGCAGGACGATAAAATCAGCAGTCAGCACGCTCTTGTTTTGTGGCAGGGTGGAATAGGACTGGACAACCGTGATTATTATTTTAATACCGATACCGAAACGGCAAACATCCGTACTGAATATGTGAAGCATTTGGAGACGATGTCGAAATTGACAGGTACCGATGCTGCAACGGCCAAAAAAGAGTCTGCAACGGTCATGAAAATCGAAACCGATTTGGCAAAAGCCTCTTTAAAGATGGAAGAACTTCGCAATCCTGTGAAGAATTATAACAAGATGCCTTTGGCACAATTACAGAAGCTTACTCCAAATATCGATTGGGCAAAAGCACTTCCAGCATTTGGGATAGCAAAAGCCGATTCGATCATTGTTTCGCAACCGGGATTTTATACCAACTTGGATAAGATGGTAAAAAGCTACTCGATTGCAGATTGGAAGGTATATCTAAAATCACAACTGCTAGCGGATTACGGAACGTATTTGAGCAAGGATTTCAGAGATGAGATCTTCCATTTCAGAGGAACAGTCTTGAACGGTATTACGAAGCAGAATCCACGTTGGAAAAAAATCACCGATCAAACGAATGATGCATTGGGAGAATTGATTGGGCAGATTTATGTTGCCGATTATCTGCCGAAAGGCTCAAAGGAAAAGCTCTTGGAAATCGGAAACAATATCCGTACGGTATATGCAGAGCACATCAAGAATCTGGATTGGATGAGCGAGCCTACAAAGAAAAAGGCTTTGAAGAAATTGGATAAGATTGTAATGAAAGTAGGCTATCCAGACGATTGGAAAGACATGAGCAGTCTTGCCATCAGCAGGGATTCGTATTATGAAAACATCAAGGCTACAAACAAATGGAGCCACAATTATGAATTCAGCAAGTTCGGAAAACCGGTAGACCGCAAGGAGTGGAGCATTTATCCGCAAACGTATAATGCGTATTATAATCCGAGCAACAACGAGATTGTGATTCCGGCGTGTAATATTTTGGTGCCAGGTTTTGAAGGCAGAATGCCGGACGATGCTGTTCTATACGGTATCATTGGAGGTTCGACTTTCGGACACGAAATCACGCATGGTTTTGACGATCAGGGAAGCCAATACGACGAAAACGGTAACCTGAACAACTGGTGGACGGCCGAAGATTTGGCAAAATTCCAAGCCAAGACAAAGCTTATCGTAGCACAATACAGCAAGTTTGAACCGCTTCCAGGAAAGTTTGTAAATGGAGATGCCACTCAAGGTGAAAACATTGCCGATCTAGGCGGCGTGGTGATGGGCTTGGAAGCTTTTAAGAAAACAGAACAATACAAAAGCAACAAGAAAATGGGTGGCTATACACCTGAGCAAAGGTACTTCTTGGCTTACGGATATGCGTGGCTGATCAATTACAAGAAGGAAACATTGGCAATGCAAATCATGACCGATGTACATTCGCCAGCACAGTACCGTGTGAATGGAGTCTTGGCCAATTTACCAGAATTCCACAAGGCTTTCAACGTGAAACCGGGCGACAAGATGTATCAGCCGGATAGCTTGAGGGTGGTGATTTGGTAAGTTTTTTGATTGAAAGATTTTTGGACTTATACAAAAAAAGA
>NZ_JBMGQS010000050.1:0-10439 GCF_049060005.1 Flavobacterium sp. PLA-1-15
TACAACTGTACAACCCTATTTTGCAAGTGCTTTTGACCCTTGTACAACTGTACAACCCTATTTTGCAAGTGCTTTTGACCCTTGTACAACTGTACAACCCTATTTTGCAAGTGCTTTTGCCCATTGTACAACTGTACAACCCTGTTTTGCAAGTGCTTTTGCCCCTTGTACAACTGTACAACCCTATTTTGCAAGTGCTTTTGCCCCTTGTACAGCTGTAACGGGTTTTGTGTTTTTGGTCTATAATTACATAATCTTATACAGCTGTACCAATAATCAAATTTTTCGAGGATTTCTCCACTATTTCATACACCTGTATCATTTTTGTGCAAAACCAAACTTCTACACAAGTATTCCTAAAAACCCTTTCAAACTAAGACTTTGTAAGTATTTATATGTAAATATTGTAAAGTAAAAAAAAATTACTGTAACATAATTTGATGATAAGGGTGGCATCTTTGTAATGTAAACTAAACACAATAATTATTATGAAAAAGTCAATTTTAACATTAGGAATGGTTGCGATGCTTTTTGCAGGATCGTTAACAAGTTGTAAAAACAACGAAGCAAAAGTAGAAGATGCTCAAGAGGATGTTTTGGAAGCAAAACAAGAGGTAGCCGAAGAACAAAATGAGGCGAACCAAGAGTATGAAAACTACAAAATGGAAATCAACGAAAAGATTACCAAAAACGAGCAAAAGATTGCCGATTTGAAAGTGAAAAAAATCACTGGATCTGCAGATGCTCAAGAGCGTCACAACAAAAGAATTGCTAAACTAGAAGCTAGAAACAGCGAGTTGAAAGCAAAATTAGACAAGTATACTACTTATAGTGCTGATACTTGGGAAGCTTTCAAGGCTGACGTAGACAGTACTGCAACATCAATCGAAAGAGATTTTGAATCAGATAAATAATCAATAAATAAAAACAAAAAAAAAGCTATGAAAAAGATATTAAGATCGGGGTTACTGTTAATTGCTATGGCAGTTTCTTCAACAAGTTTTGCTCAAGATGGTACTTCTAGTACTTCTACAGACACGAGAGACAATTTTAAATTTGGTGTGAAAGCCGGTATCAACTTATCAAATGTTTATGATGAGGAAGGTGAAGATTTTGTTGCCGATGGTAAAGTAGGTTTTGCAGGAGGTGCATTCGTTTCTATTCCACTTGGAACGTTTGTAGGAATCCAGCCAGAGGTTATGTTTTCTCAAAAAGGATTCAAGTCTGAAACGGAAGGATTGTTTGGTGAAAATTATGAGTTCAAAAGAACAACTTCACACCTTGACATCCCGGTTCACTTGCAAATCAAGCCAATTGAAAATCTTTCGATCCTTGTAGGTCCACAATTCTCTTATTTGTTGAGCACTAAAAATGAGCTTAACGGATACAGTGCAGAAGAGGAAGAAGAAATCAATGATGAAAACTACAAAAAAGGAGTTTTCGGACTATCAGCAGGTGTTGATTTCACAGTAGAGAATTTTGTTCTATCGGCAAGAGCTGCATGGGATATGAGCAAAACAGATTCAGATGGTGAAGAATCATCAATCAGATATAAAAACCAAGTAATCCAGTTCACTGTAGGTTATACGTTTCTATAACAAGGTGGGAAGAATTGCTATTTGAAAAAGAAAAACAGTAAAAGACCGCTATATCTTTTGCGACATTTTAAAAATAAATTATTAATTAAAAACAATTAGATATGAACTCAGGTAAAGTAGTATTAGGAGCATTGGCCGGATTGGCCGCAGGAGCAATTTTAGGGATTTTATTCGCACCGGATAAAGGAACCAACACACGTAAAAAAATTGCCGATAAAGGTAAAGGATCTATCGACGACATCAAGAAGAAATACGACGATGTTGTAGGAAGCATTACATCAAAATTTGAAAGCGCTAAAAGCGAAGCTTCAAATTATGTAAATGAAGGAAAAGAGCTTGTTGCAGATGCTAAGAAGACAGTAGAGAGCAACGTAAGATAAATGAGAACTGTCCGGTAAGTGTACACGAAGGATGCTTGCCGGACATTCTTTTTTTAAAATTAAAACCAGATACCATGAAAGATAAAGTTATTTTAGTTGAAATGCTTTATGAAAAAGCAGAGCAATACGCCAAAACCAGCATTGAACTTTACAAGTTGCAAGCTATAGACAAGATTACGGATGTTTTTGCCACAGTTATTTCAAGATTCGCAATTCTGGTTGTGCTTGCCCTATTTTTTGTGCTGCTAACCGTTGGACTCGCATTGTATCTAGGAGAAGTATTAGGAAAAACCTATTATGGTTTTTTTGCTCTTGCCCTATTTTATGCGGTCTTTGCAATCGTGCTAAGTATCGTAAGAAAGAAATGGTTGGAAGACAAGATGAACGATTACCTCATTAATCAAATTTTTAAAGAAAAGAAAAATGCAAGTAATTAAAGACGATCTATCCCTGGCTGAGGCTATCAGACAGTTGGAAAACCAACGAAGAGCAGAATTGAGCTTGCTTAAAGCTCATTTTGAATTTACTGTCGACAATTTGAATCCAGTAAATATTATCAAGGAAAAGTTTAGCGAAGGCGTTTCGGCCATTGGCGAAACCGTTACTTCCGAAAGTTTTAAAAGCAAAGCTTTAAAAATTGGCGTAGGTCTCGCAAGCGGTTTCCTTACCAAGAAATTAGTTGTTGGCTCCTCTGGAGGTTTCTTCAAGAAACTTTTAGGAATGGGTGTACAGGCAGCAGTTTCTGGTTTTGTGATGAAAAAAATACCAACCCCTGAAGACGATAGAGCATGATACTATCATTACACTTGTACAAAATAAACTTTCATTTTCAAGCAATTAGAAATTAATTTAGTTAAAAAAACTTGGCAGATTGTTGATCTTGCTAAAGGCAATACTAAATGCATTATTTTTGAGATGATGTTGGTGCCACTAACCCTTATTTTCTAATTGCTGCAAATGAATACAAAATTTCATTTTCTTATCCTTTTGATGTGTTGCTCATTCCTGGGCTATGCGCAGGTAAAACCAACACAAAAGGATTCTGCGGCGATGTACCGAAACATCGAAAAGTACTCCAAAAAAAGAGGCTTTACAAAATTCCTGCACAAGCTTGTTTTTGAACCTACCGAAAAGAAAAGAGCAAATCCTATCAGAGAACCTCAAAAGAGAGTTTACAAGAAATACGAAGGGAAAATCGTTAGGAACATCAATATTGAAACACTCGATCCCTTTGGATTTTCAGTATCCGATACTACAAAAAAAGCGAGAAACTGGGCTGAAAGAACAGGTAACCGTTTTCACGTAAAGACAAAAGTTCTTGCCATAAAAAACCTGCTCCTCATTAAAAGAAACAAACCTTTGGATTCTCTTTTAGTAAAGGAAAGTGAGCGTTTGATACGTTCACAGCGATACATCAGGCAGGTGATCATTACGGCAGAACCAGTTGCCGCCAATTCAGATTCTGTTGACGTTTACATCCGAGCATTAGATTCCTGGAGTATCATCCCTAAAGTATCTGCCTCAACTTCCAGAACCAATATTGAAATTACCGAACGTAACTTTTTAGGGACAGGACATGAATTATCAAACAGGTTTATAAACCGCAACGAAGACGGTAAAAATGCCTACAGGATGATCTATACTGTTCCGAATATTATGAATACCTTCATTAAATCGAGGGTTTTTTATGAGAATGATTTGGACAATAATTATAGCAAGGGTGTCAGCATAGAAAGACCCTTCTTCTCCCCTTTTACACGTTGGGCAGGAGGTGTTGCCTTTGAACAGATATTTAGGAAAGACACCTTGCAGGATCCCCTGGGCGAATATGCAATACAGAACTTTAAATACAATTCCCAGGATTATTGGGGCGGACATTCGTTTAGGATTTTCAAAGGAAATACTGAAGATGACCGAACCTCCAATTTAATTTTCGCCGGAAGATATCTGAATGTAAATTATAGCGAGACACCAAGCATCGTCTACGACAGCATTAAATTTTATTCAGATGAAAAGTTCTACTTGGCCGGAATCGGAATTTCGTCCAGACAGTTCGTCGAGGATGAATATATCTTTAATTATGGAATTGTAGAGGATGTACCAGTTGGGAAAATCTATGGCATCACAAGCGGTTACCAAATCAAAAACGGAGTTGGCAGACTTTATGCAGGAGCAAGAGCCGCCTACGGAAACTACTTCAAATGGGGCTATCTGAGTACCAATTTTGAATACGGGACTTTTTTTAGGGATTCAAAAGCGGAACAAACTGCCTTTTCTTTCGCCGCCAATTATTTTACCAATCTGATCCAATTGGGCGATCGTTGGAAAATGAGACAGTTTATAAAACCGCAATTAATCCTTGGTACCAATCGCCTCGACTCAAACGGTGATTATCTGACCATAAATGAAAACAGCCACTTCCAGAGTAATTTTGGTTCGGGAAATTTTGGACGAAATGGTGCTGGAATACCAGGTTTCAATAGTGCTGTTTACGGAACCAAGAAAGTTGTACTTTCGCTGCAAACACAATTCTATTCTCCCTGGGATTTGTGGGGTTTCAGGCTAAATCCTTATTTTAATTTCACTGCTGCAATGCTCGGAACCGAGCAAGTAGGATTGACACAGAGCAAGCTCTATTCCTCCGTAGGTGCAGGTGTGATTATTAGCAACGACTTTCTGGTCTTTAATTCCTTTCAGATATCCTTTTCCTATTATCCAAGTATTCCCGGAGACGGAAGCGGTATTATTAAAACCAATTCCTTCCAAAGTGAAGATTTTGGCTTTCAAGATTTCGAATTGGGGAAACCGCGAACGATCATCTATAAATAGCTCCAAACAAACTTAATATATTGTTAAATCCATTCCTTTGGCACACTTGTTGGCTTTAGCAACTGAAACTATTAATCCTAAAAATAAAAACTATGAAAACACTAAAATTTGCATTATTAGGAATCGGTTTGATGATTTCTAGTTTATCCCAGGCACAAGTTAACATTAACGTTAATGTTGGATCTCCGCCGGCTTGGGGACCGGCTGGCTACGATGCTGTAGAATATTATTATCTACCTGATGTAGAAGCTTATTATGATGTTAGAGCTTCACGATTTATCTACTACGGTAATGGAAAATGGATCAGAGCAGCACGACTTCCTTATCACCACAGACACTATGATTTATACAGCGGTTACAAAGTAGTCTTAACCGATTATCATGGGCCAACTCCTTACATTCATTACAAAGAGCATAAAGTAAAATATTATAAAGGTTATAAGGGCGGGTCGCAAAAAACAATTGGAATGAAGCATGGAAAAAAACCGAAGAAAATTCACCCTCACGCTCCAGGCGGGAAGCATCATAAAAAACATGGAAAAGACAAGCATTAAACAAGAAAGACCCAAAAGCGGGTCTTTTTTTATGCTCAATTGTTAAACAAATTTTAAAGTATTCTACAGCCTTATATAATTAGTATATTTGAAGCCATTGCAAAATTAAACCCTTATCAATGCAAAAGTTTCCAATTTTAATTCTTCTTTGCCTTCTTTTTTGTTTTCAAAATTCGGTTGCCCAACAACCTAAAAAGCCAACAGCAGTAGATATTTACAGCCAAATTCAAAAACTCAATTTCTTAGGCTCCGTTTTATACATCGCTGCACATCCAGATGACGAAAATACCCGATTGATTTCGTATATGGCCAATCATCAAAAGGCCAGAACAGGATATTTATCACTAACTAGAGGCGATGGCGGACAGAATTTAATAGGAACAGAATTAAGAGAATTGCTTGGCGTTATCCGTACCCAGGAATTGATTGAAGCCAGAAAGATTGATGGCGGAGAACAATTTTTCTCCCGTGCGAATGATTTCGGATATTCAAAAATCCCGAATGAAACCCTGAAAGTTTGGAACAAGGATCAGGTGTTGAGCGATATGGTGTATGTAATTCGAAACTTCCAACCCGATGTAATCATCACCCGTTTCGATCATCGTTCGCCAGGAACCACACACGGACATCATACTTCTTCGGCAATGCTGGCACAAGAAGCTTTTGATATTGCAATTGATAAAAAAATATATCCAAGTCAGTTGGAATTGGTGCAACCTTGGCAACCAAAACGACTACTATTCAATACTTCCTACTGGTTTTACGGAGGAAAAGATAAATTTGACAAAGCCGACAAATCCGCATTGGTAAATTTACCAACAGGAATCTACTACCAATCCTTAGGAAAATCAAATCAGGAAATCGCCGCATTGAGCAGAAGCCGCCATCAATCGCAAGGTTTTGGAAGCACGGGTACCAGAGGCGAGGATTTGGAATATATGGAGCTGATCAAAGGAAACGCTCCAAAAGAAAAAAACAATCTTTTCGAAGGAATTGATACTTCTTGGAACAGAATCAAAGGCGGGAATGCCATTGGAACAGTTTTGCAAAACGTAGAAAAGAATTTCGATTTTAGAAACCCATCGGCAAGCATTCCTGAATTGGTAAAAGCCTATTCAATGATTCAGAAACTCGAAGACAAACATTGGAAAGCCTTAAAATCAAAAGAAATAAAAGACATCATTGCTTCCTGTGCAGGTTTGTTTTTAGAGGCTGTAGCCGAAAATCAAGAGGCAACGCCAGGAAGTGCCGTTCATTTGAAATTGGAAGCCATCAACAGAAGTGCTGTTCCACTGGAACTTTCTACAGTAAAAATTTTCCCCGAAGGAAAAGAACTCATTCAGAATAAAAGCTTGTCTAAAAACAGTAACGAAAGCATTGAACTTGACATCACCATTCCTCAAAATGCTTCCTACACCGATCCCTATTGGCTCAAAAAAGACGGAACTGTTGGAATGTACCGAGTAGACGAACAAAAAAACATCGGAGTTCCAGATATCATCCGCGAAATTAAAGCCGAATTTGTAATTACAATCAATGGCGTTCCCTTAACGTATGACCGTTTTGTAGTGTACAAATACAACGACGAAGTAAAAGGCGAAGTCTATAAACCGTTTGATATCGTGCCGGATGTGACGACTACTTTTACCGACAAGGTAAAAATCTTCAACGACAATAAATCAAAATCAATCGGTGTAAAGATTAAAGCCGGAAAAAATAACGTCAAAGGAAGTCTGCGTCTAGAAGTTGCAAACGGGTGGAAAGTATCTCCAGCAGAAATTCCGTTTGAAATGACCCGAAAAGGTGCTGAACAGACCGTAACGTTCGAAGTAACACCATCTGCAAATGCAAGCGAAATCGATGCAAAGGCAATCGCGATTGTCGATGGAAAAACATTCGACAAGGAACAGATCATCATCAACTATGAACACATCTCCAACCAGCAGGTTTTAAAAACTTCTTCGGCAAGATTCATCAAACTCGACATCAAAACCGGAAACGAAAAAATCGCCTACATTATGGGTGCTGGAGATGAAGTTCCGGAATATCTAGCTCAAATGGGCTATGAGGTAAGCATCGTGAAACCAGTTGATATTTCCATGGAAAAACTACAGCAATTCGATGCAGTTATTGTCGGAATCCGTGCCTACAATACTGTTGAAGAACTCCAATTCAAACAATCCATCTTGTTTGACTTTGTAAAAGAAGGAAAAACGATGATTGTGCAATACAACACAACCGGGAAGTTCGTCACCAAGGAACTTGCTCCCTATCCTTTAAAAATTTCAAGGGACCGTGTAACCGAAGAAGATGCCGAAGTACGCTTCCTGCAACCGAATCATAAAATTCTAAATTTCCCTAACAAAATCACCGCAAACGACTTTACAGGCTGGGTTCAGGAACAAGGATTGTATTACCCAGACGAATGGGACAAAGCCTTCACTCCTATCCTATCTTCCAACGATAATGGCGAAAGTCCAAAAAACGGTGCCCTATTAGTCGCAAATTATGGAAAAGGATATTATATTTACACAGGACTAAGCTTCTTCAGGGAATTACCTGCTGGAGTTCCGGGAGCTTACAGGTTACTCGCGAATATGATTTCGATGGGTTCAAAAAACAACTAAATTATGGAGGATAAAAAAATAAAGGCCTGGAAAAAAAACTACACTTTGGTCATTGTGGCCAATGCCATCTACATCTTGATTTTTTATTTCCTAATGCAATACTTTTCATAGCCGATGCAGCAATTAGACTGGACCATACTCATCCTCACACTCCTTTTCATCGTCTTCTATGGCGTTTGGAAAACCAAAGGCAGTAAGGACGTAAACGACTACATACTAGGCAACAACGAAACCCCTTGGTACACCGTAGGAATTTCAGTAATGGCCACACAAGCCAGCGCCATAACCTTTCTCTCCACACCCGGACAAGCCTTCAACGACGGAATGGGCTTCGTGCAATTTTATTTCGGACTGCCACTCGCAATGGTCATCATCTGCTACACATTTATCCCCATTTACCATAAACTAAAAGTATATACCGCCTACGAATACCTCGAACAACGTTTTGATTTAAAAACACGTTCCCTCGCTGCCATCCTATTCCTTTTCCAAAGAGGTTTGGGAACCGGGTTAACCATTTATGCTCCGGCAATCATCCTTTCGTCCATCCTAGGTTGGGACTTGACGCAGATGAACATCGTCATCGGAACCCTTGTAATCGTTTACACCTTCACAGGAGGAACAAAAGCCGTAAACGTAACCCAGAAACAACAAATGTTCATCATCATGTCGGGGATGTTCATTGCTTTCTATCTCATCATCAGTTATCTGCCCGAAGAAGTCACCTTCAGCAATGCCTTGCAAATCGCCGGTGCAAACGACAAGATGAACATCATCGATTTCTCTTTCAATCCAGAAAGCCGTTACACCTTTTGGAGCGGAATTACTGGCGGTTTGTTTCTGGCACTCTCCTATTTCGGAACCGATCAATCCCAAGTACAGCGTTATCTTTCAGGAAAATCGGTTCGTGAAAGCCAAATGGGACTGGTTTTCAACGGCTTGATGAAAGTTCCAATGCAGTTCTTCATCCTGCTTACGGGAGTCATGGTCTATGTATTTTTTCAGTTCCAAACACTTCCCATCAACTTCAATCCAAACAGCAAAAAGAACATCGAAAGCTCCGCCTATGCTGCCGAATACAAAAGTCTGGAAGAAAAACTCATAGTAGTTTCCGAAGAAAAAAAGCAAGTAACCCTCGATTATGCCAACCAGCTCAACATCGACAGGGAAAACAAAGTCCTAAAATCCCGAATTATGGCTTTGGCCGAAAAGGAAAAAGGCATTCGTGATGAGGCAAAAGTACTGATTGGAAAAGCCGACAAAAAAGACAAAACCAGCGACGCCGATTACGTATTCATCCACTTCATCATCAACTATCTCCCAAAAGGATTCATCGGGCTACTATTGGCCGTAATCCTCTGCGCCGCAATGTCGTCAACCGCTTCGGGACTCAGCTCTCTAGCCTCAACCACCGTAATCGACATCTACAAACGAAACCTAAAAACCGAAAAATCAGACAAACATTTCGTAAACGCCTCCAAGTTCTTCACCCTCATCTGGGGAATCATCGCCATTCTTTTCGCCTGCGTAGGAACACTGTTCGAAAACCTAATTCAGCTAGTAAACATCATCGGCTCCATCTTCTACGGAACAGTTCTGGGAATATTCCTAGTCGGTTTCTACATCAAATACGTCAAAGCCCAAGCCATCTTCTGGGGAGCCGTAACCAGCCAAATCACCATCTTTTTCATCTACTATTTCGCCATCCACATCTATCCAAGTGGCGACGAAAAACTAGGATATCTATGGCTAAACTTCATCGGGGCAATGCTCACCATCATCCTCTCCGTCCTCTTCCAGTACCTCCTTCCAAAGAAAGAAACAATGGCAATAGAACAATTGTAATATAATTCTACACAAGCCAAAAAGATAAAATCTTATAATATCAGGAGCGAAACACCCTACATAAAATAATCCATATTCCCGCTGGAGCCACTCGCTTTGTGCCTGCTTTAAAGGCAGGCCCAAGAGCTCAAACAATGGCTCCATCGGGGCTAGACAGCAATCTATCCGCTCCTTGGAAACACCTCCACACCACGTCAAACCAATCGCCACAAGCAAAAAGAAAACACAATCAAACTCCCAAACTTGTCATCCTGACGAAGGAAGGACCTCCACAAGCAACTCCACAAGTATTTCCACATGTCATCCCGAGCGCCAGTCGAGGGACAACAATCAAAATCCTCAAACTTGTCATCCTGACGAAGCCCTGTCCGCCGTGACTGAAAGGACCTCCACAAGCAACTCCCCAATCTCCACACAAATCCAAGTCAATCAAAAAAATCCGTACAATCCGTGTAATCTGTGGCAAAATAAAAGAACACACCTCCCAACTAGTTTGATTGTCTTCCAACTCGTTTGATTATCTTCCAACTCGTTTGATTCCCTCCCGAAGTCGTTTGATTCCTTCCGATGTCGTTTGATTGCTTCCGATGTCGTTTGATTCTCCGC
>NZ_JBMGQS010000051.1:0-5929 GCF_049060005.1 Flavobacterium sp. PLA-1-15
GGTGTCCAGCCACAGGCATTCTTGGCACGTACTTTAAACACTACAGGTCCTGTTTGTGAGGCTTGTATCCTGATGCTGCCATTGGCTCCAGCCGTGTTCCAGTTGAAGTTGTTGGAGATCTTGACCCACTCCCAATCGAGGTAGGTGGAGTTGTGGGCCAGGCCTACGGCTTCTATACGGATAAGGTTGTTTACCAGGTATTCGTTGCTTTTGCATAATGTTAGGGTACAGCTTGGATCGTTTAGCGGGTTGGTTGCGCAGTCCAGTGGTTGGCGGATGGTTGGAAGACCTACCCATATTCTCTTGGTATATTGCTTTAATCCGCATGTTGGTGTGTCAACAGAAAGGTTTATTCTAAGCCACCCTGTACCGGTATTTTTATCGGTTAGTGTAAAGTTTTGGGTGGAGGCTCCCGTAGCGGTTACCAAGTTTCCTCCTTCGGATATACTCCAGCTATAAGTAGCGTCTTGCCTAATAACGGGGCTTGAAAACATTTGTGAAGTGCATATAAAATCGGCCCAATTGGGTTCTCTGGTGGAGCATATGTATGAGCAATCAAAAATTTGATTGTTGTTAGCATTAGCATCTAATTCTGTAGCCAGCCAATCACCATTTCTTCTATTGAATGAAATATGTGGAGCATTTAAACTATTGTTTTGACTTGAAGAGGTTGAAAAATTCGCAAAAGGTATTGTCTTAGTACCAGTAGGGGGGTTGGCTGCTGTGTAAATTTTAAAGTAATCAATATCTGTTAACAAGGCGTTCCCGCTTCCTACATCTAAAGCACTGGTTGCTGAAATAAAATTGAAATTTAAGTTAACATTTAAATCATAATCATAATTATAAAACCAGTTAGTACTACCAGCTCCTTCTGAAATTGCTAAAGCATTGGGTGTTACACCGCCCGGATAATTGTCAATAAACTTATCTCCGTTTTGAGAATTATCAGAATTATCAAAAATAGTTCTTGTAATGGGTAGAAGCCAAAGAAATGTTTTTTTATAAGTTAGCCTACCTTTATAAATTCTTGCGGTTCCGCTAGAAGGAAAGGCATTGACTCTAAACTCTAAATCTAGCGAACTGTTTCCTGGTAAGAACCCTAAAAGGGAAGCAGAAACATCGTTTAAAGCTTCGCCTATTAATTGATCAACAGGCAGCATAGTGAACATTAATAGGCTCGTTAAATCAGATGTTCCACCGTTTCCTGCTACTGTAACCAATTCTTGGTTGGAAATCAATCCTTGATTTGATGCACAATGACTGGCATTGCTTAAAGCAATATTTCTTGTTTGTCCTGGATAGCCAAAACTCCTCAATTCATTTTGCCAATTTGTATGAACGGTATTGGTTCTGTTTCCATTAGTATCTACGGTTGTAATGAGCATCTGATTTATTGCTGGTGCATCTAATAAGTCGTCTATGGTTCCTAAACCTACATTTCCCCCTCCCTCAACAGGAATAGAAATGTCCCCCAATGGTGTTTCAATAAACTCATTTACTACATCTCGCGCCATATATAACATTCCCAATGGTAAGTGGGCTCCTTGATGGGGTGCATCATGACTGATATACAAGCTGGTATGGTGGTTCAAACCAGTATTTTCCATGTCACGCAAAGCATAGCGGGCTATTAATCCTCCCATACTTTGCCCCAAAACCACATTTTTATTTGTACTGCCTGACAAGGCTTTTTGTTCATTTACCCACTCGATTACGGCTTCTAGGACAAAAGCATTGCGTTGTATAAAATCGGTACCGTTGTTCCAATTGACGTAGATGATGTCGTAGTCTTGGTCACCATTGGCTAAAATATTGCCACCTGTTAATAGATCAGATAAATTGTCACTTTCAGCATCTTCAATGTTTCTTATTAAAGTTCTTAAGTCACTGTCACCAATACTACCAGCCTGTGCTAAAAGACCTGTATCTAAACCTTCAACAATAATTAAAGGATTTGTAATTGCCCCGTCACTACCTGCATCGTCGATTTGCAATGTAGCACTTCCAAATATGCCCTGATAGTCTTTAGTAGCGTTTATAGTTTGTATAAAAATTTCATCAGTTTGTGCATAAGTGTTCATTAAGAAAAAACACACGAATATTTTTATCAAATGTTTCATAAATTTAGTTTGTAAAGTTTAAATCAAATCTTCCATTTGTTATACTTACTGTTTCTTCTGAAAATATGTCTTTTGCCACAAATTCAAAAGTCCCAGACATAATAAAGTTTTGTGTATCAAATCGTGTGAAATGTATCTGACCTGTATATGTCTGATTAGTTTCATATTGTCTAACTCCATTTATGCTTGTTGCATATGTTCCGTTTCCACCAGTAAAATCATCTTCAATAAAATCGCTAATATTTAATGTGTATGTCTGACCTTCTTGTATTGATATTCTACGTAAAGCTATCTGACCATCTCTAAAACCATCTGAAGTATTCATTTCCCAATTAATAACCAAATAATATTCGCCATCAATAAATTGATAAAAGTTATTCATAACCCCACTATCGGTAAAAGGAACTCCATTAACTAAACAGCCTATGGTTTGTGCTCCCGTTTGTGTTGCGGGAGGTAGTTGATCTACTGGATTCGAGGGTTGGTCATCATCTTTATTGCAAGAAATAAAAGCTAATGAAATTGCAAATGTTAAAATTAAATTTCTCATAGTTTTAATTAATTTTTTGTTTCCATAATTTTGTTTGTGTTGTTACATCAGAGACCTTTACTTTCTGCCTGCAATATTTGTATTGCCCATTTACTAATACTCTATACGTCCAAGTATAAACACCAACGGCTGTATAAGTGGTGGTTGCAACAGCACCGTTGGTTAAAACTTTATAGCCTGTATTGTTGCCAAAATCTATGGCAATTTCTGTTACACTGGCATTGGTGTGCCAAAGCGTTGCCGGCAAAACCACATCGACCGTGCTTTTATTGAGCATGATAACCGATGAGGTTATGGCAAAGGCTTGTTTGCTGTCATAAGGATTTTGCCATACGCCATTGATGTATTTATCGTCATACTTATCATTGGCCACAACAATTTTATTATTGGCAAGAGCATTGCCATTGATTTTTGAATAGTTAAAAAACAATCCGTTTAAAACAACAGTTGCCTTGTTATTGAACTTGGCAATGTCGTTTTGTTGTTTTTGTAAAGTTTTCCATTCGTTGAGTTCTTGTTTTGGGGGTGCAATGCCACTCACATTAAGTTGCGTGGCAGACGATACTATGGAATTGTAAACTAAATTATAGCGCTCCATATCCATATAATTGTTGGTACGTAAAACACCATCAAATTGGGTTACATCTATAAGGTCGAAACCATAATCTAGGAGAATGTTGTGTGGAATTCTATTTTTTTCTAAAGGTGCAAACTTGGCGTTTATATCTGCCGCTAAAGAGGTATTGATGTTTTGAGCAGTTGTAAAATTGTAAATACAAAAAAAGAGTAATGTGAAAGCATAATTTTTCATAATTTTGAAAGATGATTAGACAAAGTTGAACGGTTGTTTAATTTGTAATTTGTTGAAAGACTGCTTACCTTGTGAGTGGTCTTTCTTTTTATTTTTTATATCATAGGTTATTTCATTTTAATTAGTGTATTGCATGTCAAAACGACCATCAGTAATTTTAATTTCAGTACCATTATCGTCTAAAACAGTAAATTCAAAGGTGCCAGAAATTATAAAATTAACAGGGTCAAAATGCGTTATTGTTAGTGTCCCAGGATTTTCAGTAGTTGATGCTCCACTAAAAGTAATACCCCCTCCAATATTATATTCGCCAAAATAATTATTTGTCAATTCTTCTTTTAAAAGATAAGTTGTTTCTTGAATTAATGGCATATCTAGCCCCCCAATATTGATTGATTTCATTTGTGGACCTCCACTAATCGATGCACTTATTCCAAGAGTATAAGCACCATTTACAAACTGATAAAAAGCATTTGGAGCGTTGTTCCCAAATTTTGGTGGTACAAACGTTTTGCCATCAATTAAACACCCGAATGTTTGTGCGCCAGTTTGCGTGGCGGGTGGCAGTTGATCTATTGGGTTGGTGCTTTTCTTGTCGTCGTCTTTATCGCAGGCGAAGGTAAAGGCTAGAAGTAGTAGTAGGATTGTTTTTTTCATAGTAAAATTTTAAAAAGGTAAATTAAGGCTGAGTAAATGTAGGAAAGTATTTTATTATTTGGTGTTACGGAAAAATTATTTTTAGAGAAAGTAAAAGGTATTGTGTTGTTAGTCAGTGTTTATGCGGTTTTGATCTTATCGAGGTTTTGAAAGATCGGATTGATGGTGTTCTTCCAAGTATTGTCTACATGGGTCTGGGCTGTCAGTAAAAACGGTAGCAGCAGTAAGAGCAGGGTAACTTTTTTCATAGAGCTTTGTTTTTGGTTTAAGGTTTTTATTATTGGGTAAATTTAGCGTCAAAACGGCCTTCGGTTATTTCGTAAATACTACCTGTATTAGGATCTACAACAGTAAATTCAAAAGTTGCAGAAACTATGTTTTGATTTAAATCAAACTTTGTAAAAATTATACTTCCATCTTCAGCGTTAGTAGTTCTAATCGAACCACCAAGATTCGCAAGGTTTACCCCGCCATAAAAATTTTGTGGTTCACGCTCATTTAATGAAATTATATTATTTACTAGGATCTGCGAAGCATTAGAACCTAAGCCAATGAGAACTATATCTGACACATTATCTTCTCCTTGAATCCCAAAATAATATTCCCCCTCCACAAATTGATAAAAGCAGTTAAAGAAACCGCTGTTGTCCACAAAGGGTTTACCGTTTATCAAGCAACCGAACGTACCTGCACCAGTTTGTGTGGCGGGTGGTAGTTGATCTATGGGGTTGGTAGTTTTGTTGTCGTCTCTGTCGCATCCGATAGTGAATGCTAGTACTAGTAGTAGGAATATTTTTTTCATATAAAGATATAATGATGAGTTAGAGCTGATTGAAGTAGATTGAGTGCGAAGTCGGGAGACTTCGCAGAGCGGGGTAACTTTTTTTATGGAGCTTTGTTTTTGGTTTAAGGTTTTTATTATTGGGTAAATTTGGCATCAAAACGGCCTTCTGTTATTTCATATACAATTCCGGTAGCAGGGTCTGTAACTGTAAATTCAAAAGTTGCTGACACAATATTTGGATTTGTTGTAAACCTAGTAAACCTAATAAAGCCATCTTCTTGTTCAGTAGTTGAGCCTGCTTGTTGGAGAACATTAAAATCTAAAAGAGCATAGAATTCATTGTTTACTCTTAAATTAAGTGGTATTATTTCATCAATCACAATTTCTTTTTTTAATGAACCTAGTGCGATTGCTTTAATATTACTTACGTTATCCTCTGCTTGAATCCCAAAATAATATTCCCGCTCCACAAATTGGTAAAAGCAGTTAAAGAAACCACTATTGTCCACAAAGGGTTTACCGTTTACTAGACAGCCAAAGGTACCTGCACCGGTTTGTGTGGCAGGCGGTAGTTGATCTATTGGGTTGTTGCTTTTCTTGTCGTCGTCTTTGTCGCAGGCGAATGTAAAGGCGAGCAGGAGTAGTAGGAATGTTTTCTTCATAATTGGGAGTCTTTTATTTTAATAATTCCAGTCGAATCGTCCCTCTCTTATTTCTACCACCTCTCCTGCCTGGTTGACGGCATCAAACCAAAAAGTTCCAGAAATGATAGAATTTGATAAATCAACGCGTGTTATTTTGAGTTCGCCGGTTTTTATTGTGTTTGTATAATATCTATTTGTAGTAGATAAAGAAAATAGACCACCCCCACCTTCAATGTCAATATCGTTAATTACATTTCTATTTAAAATATATGTTTGACCGGCTTGTAAATCTATTTTAGATGTCTGTAATACAACTCTCTTATTAGTTGTTCCCCTTAAATCTGCAAAATTCATTGTAAAGTA
>NZ_JBMGQS010000052.1:0-4473 GCF_049060005.1 Flavobacterium sp. PLA-1-15
GGCGGAAAACAAAGAAGACACGTTCATAGACATATTGAATTGACAGCCGTTTCGGGAAGAGATTCTCGGAACAAAGAAAAAGAAAGTAAGGTGAGTCGCAAGATTTACAGAAGTTAGAAATTCGTCGACAATACTGAACAGAAATTTATTTCAGTTCAAACAATATACGATGAAGAGTTTGATCCTGGCTCAGGATGAACGCTAGCGGCAGGCTTAACACATGCAAGTCGAGGGGTAGAGCTAGCTTGCTAGCTTGAGACCGGCGCACGGGTGCGTAACGCGTATGCAACCTACCTTGGACAGGGGGATAGCCCAGAGAAATTTGGATTAATACCCCATGGTATATTTGGATGGCATCATCCGATTATTAAAGTCACAACGGTCCAAGATGGGCATGCGTCCCATTAGCTAGATGGTAAGGTAACGGCTTACCATGGCAACGATGGGTAGGGGTCCTGAGAGGGAGATCCCCCACACTGGTACTGAGACACGGACCAGACTCCTACGGGAGGCAGCAGTGAGGAATATTGGTCAATGGGCGCAAGCCTGAACCAGCCATGCCGCGTGCAGGATGAAGCATCTATGGTGTGTAAACTGCTTTTGTACGGGAAGAAACACTCCCTCGTGAGGGAGCTTGACGGTACCGTAAGAATAAGGATCGGCTAACTCCGTGCCAGCAGCCGCGGTAATACGGAGGATCCAAGCGTTATCCGGAATCATTGGGTTTAAAGGGTCCGTAGGCGGTCCTGTAAGTCAGTGGTGAAAGCCCATCGCTCAACGGTGGAACGGCCATTGATACTGCAGGACTTGAATTACTGGGAAGCAACTAGAATATGTAGTGTAGCGGTGAAATGCTTAGATATTACATGGAATACCAATTGCGAAGGCAGGTTGCTACCAGTGGATTGACGCTGATGGACGAAAGCGTGGGTAGCGAACAGGATTAGATACCCTGGTAGTCCACGCCGTAAACGATGGATACTAGCTGTTGGGCGCAAGTTCAGTGGCTAAGCGAAAGTGATAAGTATCCCACCTGGGGAGTACGGGCGCAAGCCTGAAACTCAAAGGAATTGACGGGGGCCCGCACAAGCGGTGGAGCATGTGGTTTAATTCGATGATACGCGAGGAACCTTACCAAGGCTTAAATGTAGATTGACCGGTTTGGAAACAGACCTTTCGCAAGACAATTTACAAGGTGCTGCATGGTTGTCGTCAGCTCGTGCCGTGAGGTGTCAGGTTAAGTCCTATAACGAGCGCAACCCCTGTTGTTAGTTGCCAGCGAGTCAAGTCGGGAACTCTAACAAGACTGCCAGTGCAAACTGTGAGGAAGGTGGGGATGACGTCAAATCATCACGGCCCTTACGCCTTGGGCTACACACGTGCTACAATGGCCGGTACAGAGAGCAGCCACTGGGCGACCAGGAGCGAATCTATAAAACCGGTCACAGTTCGGATCGGAGTCTGCAACTCGACTCCGTGAAGCTGGAATCGCTAGTAATCGGATATCAGCCATGATCCGGTGAATACGTTCCCGGGCCTTGTACACACCGCCCGTCAAGCCATGGAAGCTGGGGGTGCCTGAAGTCGGTGACCGCAAGGAGCTGCCTAGGGTAAAACTGGTAACTAGGGCTAAGTCGTAACAAGGTAGCCGTACCGGAAGGTGCGGCTGGAACACCTCCTTTCTAGAGAAAGACGCAATTATAACCTGGTAATCGGTAGGATTACTTTACTTTCTGCTGTTGATTTAAATAAAAAATTCAAGTAAAAACAGAGTCTCGTAGCTCAGCTGGTTAGAGTACTACACTGATAATGTAGGGGTCGGCAGTTCGAGTCTGCCCGGGACTACTATTTGACTTGGAAAAGGAAATTTTAGAAGATGAGTACGAATTACGCATAATTCAAAATTCAACATTCATAATTTAAAATTATAAGATGGGGGATTAGCTCAGCTGGCTAGAGCGCCTGCCTTGCACGCAGGAGGTCAACGGTTCGACTCCGTTATTCTCCACATTTCCGAAAGGAACAACGTTCATTGACATATTGAGATAAGAAAATATTAAAAAGTAGAAAGCATTCCGCCTTATTGATAAGGTTGGAATAAAAAAAACGGTCTTGATTGATTTCAAGATTGGTACAATAAGCAAAATAAGGGCGTATGGGGGATGCCTAGGCTCTCAGAGGCGATGAAGGGCGTGATAAGCTGCGAAAAGCTGCGGGGACGAGCACACATCGATTGATCCGCAGATACCCGAATGGGGCAACCCAGTGCATTGAAGATGCATTACTCCGATAGGAGGGCAAACCCGCTGAACTGAAACATCTAAGTAGGCGGAGGAGAAGAAAACAAAAGTGATTCCGTAAGTAGTGGCGAGCGAACGCGGATTAGCCCAAACCAGAAGTGTTACGGCACGGCTGGGGTTGTAGGACCACGACATTTCTTGCACAAGGAACCGGAAGTTACTGGAAAGTGACGCCATAGAGGGTGATAGCCCCGTATGGGTAACAAGTGTAAAGGATAGTGGTATCCTGAGTAGGGCGGGGCACGTGAAACCCTGTCTGAATCTGGCGGGACCATCCGCTAAGGCTAAATACTCCTGAGAGACCGATAGTGAACCAGTACCGTGAGGGAAAGGTGAAAAGAACCGTGAATAACGGAGTGAAACAGATCCTGAAACCATACGCCTACAAGCGGTCGGAGCCCTTTAGTGGGGTGACGGCGTGCCTTTTGCATAATGAGCCTACGAGTTAACGTTGCTGGCAAGGATAAGTGGTTAAGCCATGGATCCGTAGCGAAAGCGAGTCTGAATAGGGCGCCATAGTCAGTAGTGTTAGACGCGAAACCGTGTGATCTACCCATGGGCAGGATGAAGCTGTGGTAACACATAGTGGAGGTCCGAACCGGTTGTCGTTGAAAAGACTTCGGATGACCTGTGGGTAGGGGTGAAAGGCCAATCAAACTCGGAAATAGCTCGTACTCCCCGAAATGCATTTAGGTGCAGCGTTAGTCGTAAAGTTATATAGAGGTAGAGCTACTGATTGGATGCGGGGGCTTCACCGCCTACCAATTCCTGACAAACTCCGAATGCTATATAATGTTTACTAACAGTGAGGGCTTGGGTGCTAAGGTCCAAGTCCGAGAGGGAAAGAACCCAGACCATCAGCTAAGGTCCCCAAATATATGCTAAGTTGAAAGAACGAGGTTTGTCTGCCCAGACAGCTAGGATGTTGGCTTGGAAGCAGCCATTCATTTAAAGAGTGCGTAACAGCTCACTAGTCGAGCGGACGAGCATGGATAATAATCGGGCATAAGCATATTACCGAAGCTATGGATTTGCAGTTTACTGCAAGTGGTAGGGGAGCATTCCAGCAGGGTTGAAGGTGTATCGTAAGGTATGCTGGACCGGCTGGAAAAGAAAATGTAGGCATAAGTAACGATAATGCGGGCGAGAAACCCGCACACCGAAAGACTAAGGTTTCCTCAGCTATGCTAATCAGCTGAGGGTTAGTCGGGTCCTAAGGCGAACCCGAAAGGGACAGTCGATGGCCAACGGGTTAATATTCCCGTACTACTGATAACTGTGATGGGGTGACGGAGTGATGAAAGTACCGCGAACTGACGGAATAGTTCGTTAAAGCACCTACCTATAGGTCTTCCAGGCAAATCCGGAGGACTTGGGGAAATGCGATAGTACTCGGAGTCTTCGGACAAAGAGATAGTGTACCTAAGGGCTTCCAAGAAAAACCTCTAAACTTCAGGTTATTAGTACCCGTACCGTAAACCGACACAGGTAGTCGAGGAGAGAATCCTAAGGTGCTCGAGAGATTCATGGCTAAGGAATTAGGCAAAATAGACCCGTAACTTCGGGAGAAGGGTCGCCCACAGCAATGTGGGCCGCAGTGAAGAGGTCCAGGCGACTGTTTATCAAAAACACAGGGCTCTGCAAAATCGCAAGATGAAGTATAGGGCCTGACACCTGCCCGGTGCTGGAAGGTTAAGAGGAGATGTTATCTTCGGAGAAGCATTGAATTGAAGCCCCAGTAAACGGCGGCCGTAACTATAACGGTCCTAAGGTAGCGAAATTCCTTGTCGGGTAAGTTCCGACCTGCACGAATGGTGTAACGATCTGGACACTGTCTCAGCCATGAGCTCGGTGAAATTGTAGTAGCGGTGAAGATGCCGCTTACCCGCAGTGGGACGAAAAGACCCTGTGCACCTTTACTATAGCTTAGTATTGACTTTGGACAAGTGATGTGTAGGATAGGTGGGAGACTTCGATCCAGCGTCGCCAGGCGTTGGTTAGTCATTGTTGAAATACCACCCTTTGCTTGTCTGAAGCCTAACCCCGTATTGCGGGGGACATTGCTTGGTGGGTAGTTTGACTGGGGTGGTCGCCTCCAAAAGAGTAACGGAGGCTTCTAAAGGTTCCCTCAGCACGCTTGGTAACCGTGCGTAGAGTGCAATGGCATAAGGGA
>NZ_JBMGQS010000053.1:0-3927 GCF_049060005.1 Flavobacterium sp. PLA-1-15
GGCTTCTATACGGATAAGGTTGTTTACCAGGTATTCGTTGCTTTTGCATAATGTTAGGGTACAGCTTGGATCGTTTAATGGGTTGGTGGCGCAGTCCAGTGGTTGGCGGATGGTTGGAAGACCTACCCATATTCTCTTGGTATAGTTTCTTGTGCCGCAGGAAGGTATGGTAACATATAAGTCTATTGTAACGTATCCAGATCCAATATTTTTATTGGTCACGGTAAAGTTTGGTAGAGAAGTTGCTGCAGAAAATGTTACTAAATTGTATCCTTCACTTATGCCCCAAACATAAGTAGCGTCTGACTGAATAACTGGGCTTGTGAACACTTGTGAAGTACATACAAAATCGACCCAATTGGGTTCTTTGTTTGAACACATAAAGGAACAATCGAAAACCTGACTGTTGTTGGCAACTGCATCTAATTCTGTTGCCAGCCAATTTCCGTTTCTTAAATTAAATGAAATATGTTCTGAATTATTGTTAGTAGGATTAAATTGATCGAAATGAGTTATGAAATTATCAAAAGGGGAGTTTTTTGGTGCTACAGGAGGCAAAGCACCCGTATATTTTTTTCGATAATCGATATCATTTATAACTGTAGTTCCCTTACCTATATCTAAGGCGCTTGCAGTTGGAATAAATCCAAAGTGGTTTGAAACTATGCCGTCAATTGGCAGTTGATTTGGATTGGTTCTTTGGTTTCCGCCACCATATATATCATAAGGTAAAACACCAGAAGGTTGTGGTGGATCTTCCTCTGTAACCGTAATGGAAACGGGTATAAACCAATATACTTTTTTCTTGTATTTTAAACTGCCATGGTAAATGGTTTTACTCTGATTGAGAGTGGTCATGTACTTGGATTGAAAATTTATTTCCCAGTAGGATTTTCCAGGAAAGAGACTTGCCACGACTACTAATGGATTGTTGAGGAAAGTGCCATAAACAGAGTCAAGAATACCTGTGTAATTTGACAGAAACGTATCACGACCAGCATCTTTGATATAGCTCATGATGTTGTCATTGTCTGTTTGTAGGGCCCCACATTCGCTGCCATTTGCAATAGCAATGTTTCTAATAGGCTTGTTCAGCGAAGGATAACCAACAGGATAGCCCATTGTAGATAATTCCTGTTGCCAGATTTGATGGATGGCATTTTTCATCTCATATTTTCTATTGATCCAGGTATATTGCATCTGTCTTGCGGCAGGGACATCGGCCAATGAAAAATTGGTTAGAGGTGTTACATAATCTATTTCTTGTATGGGCTGACCATCGATGGTCCAACTTGTATTGTTGTTAATTATACCTATCAATCCGTCGGCAAAGGAAGATACAATAGGCAGTACAATTTCTCCCAGCAACAATGGTACGGGAGTGCTTACATAAAGGTTTCGGAGGTGGCGTGCTGAATATTGAACACTGTAGGGGGTGTTGGCACCAAGATGCGGCGCATCATGGGAGATGTACAGTTTCGTATCATGATTGAAATTTCTATTCAGCTCTATGTCCCTCAAGGCATATCGGGCAACCAAGCCTCCCATGCTTTGTCCTATTATAACGTTTTGCTCCGAACCCGATTTATTCTGGTTGACCCATTTGATTACTTCTTCCAGCACATAGGCATTTCGCTGGATAAAATCGACGCCATTGTCCCAATCTACATAGATGATGTCGTAGGTGTTGATTTGGGTTTCTAAATTAATTGAGTTAGAAAAATTAGACGAAGAACCTTGTATAAAATCTTCAATATTATTATCCCCCGCTTCCTGCTCGGGGTTCAATATCACTCCCGGGTCAAAACCTTCGGCAACGATAAGTGGTCTGCTAAAACCGGGACCCCCGTTTACCGTCCTGATGTATAGGGTGGCGCTACCGTAGGCTCCTTGATAGGCTACGGTGGAAAAGATTTTTCTTTTGTGATAGTCGGACAAGGTCATCGTTACGTTGCCTCCTGGTTCGTTCTTCACCCATTCTATGGCATTGAGTCCTTCCTCTATCTGCATCTTGGAATGGCTGAAAAGGGTCTGCCCGTTGGTTAGTGTGATCTTGTATTTCCAGGTATAGGTATTGGCCTGGGTGTAGCTCACGTTAACCAATTGGTTGTAAGTTACCGTCCTGTAGCCCAATCCATCGGAGAAGTCGGCCTCGATGCTTTGTACTTCCGAAGGATAGTTGGACAAGAACAAGTTGGAAGGCAACTTGACTTGAAGCTGAAGCCCCTTGTATTTTGAAATGGCAGGCCCCATTGCGAAAAGTTGTTTCTCCTCGTAGGGATTTTGCCATACGGCACCCACAAATTTATCTGAGAACTGGTTGTTGGTGTAGTTTAATTTGTTAGGGTAGGCATTGTCTGCAAAGCGGTTGTATTTGAAGTACTGTGCGTTTAGGACGATGACTCCTTTTTGTCTTTGGGAATACCACCTTGTAGCATATTCTTCGGGTGTGATGAATCCTGTTGTGACCTGGCGGACCCTGCACATAAGCAGGGTCTTGTAGATGTTGCTCATGGTTTGGGAAGTGGTGTAGGTAGAGTCGGTTAGGGTTCCGTTAAAAGCCAAAAGGTTGGTAAACTCCATACCGAAATCGAGCAGGATACCGTGGGGCACCCTGTTCTTGTCCAGGTTTTGATAGACCTGGAGGGTCTTAGTCTTGAACTCGGTGTTGAAGGTTTGCTGGGAGAAAGCATTTGTTCCGTAAAGGAAGCAAACAGCAAGCAGGAGCTTGTACATTTTTTTCATTGTTTTTGTTTTTGGTGTTTTATTGTTTAATAATTCCAGTCGAATCGTCCCTCTCTTATTTCTACGACTTCTCCTGCCTGATTGACGGCATCAAACCAAAAAGTTCCAGAAATGATAGAATTTGATAAATCAACGCGTGTTATTTTGAGTTCACCGGTTTTTAAACTATTGGTTGTGTAAGTGTTTTGAAGAGTAGGGGAATAACTCCCCGCCCCCCCAGTGAAATCACCATTATCTATTATATTTTTGTCTAAAGTATATGTATTGCCTGTTTGTAAATTTATTTTATTAGCTCTAACACTTACCATTTCTGTGCTATGGCCTCTTAAATCTCTAAAAGCAATAATAAAATAAAATTGTCCATCAATATATTGATAGCTACAATTTACTTCTGGATTTATACCCTCCGCATGAGGTAAAAATACTTTACCATTTACCAGACAACCAACAGTATTGGCACCTGTTTGGGTTTCAGGAGGGAGTTTATCGCTGCCACTAAAGGGATTGTCGTCCTTATTACAGCTGTTTAGTGTAAAAAATGTGATGAGTAGTAGGATTGTTTTTTTCATAGTAAGATTTTAAAAAGGTAAATTAAAGGCTGAGTAAATGTAGGAAAATATTTTATTATTTGGTGTTGCGGAAAAATTATTTTTAGAGAAAGTAAATGGTATCGTGTTGTTTGTCAGTGTTTATGGGGATTTGGTATTGTCGAGGTTTTGAAAGACCTGGAGGGTCTTGGTCTTGAACTCGGTGTTGAAGGTTTGCTGGGAGAAAGCATTTGTTCCGTAAAGGAAGCAAACAGCAAGCAGGAGCTTGTACATTTTTTTCATTGTTTTTGTTTTTGGTGTTTTATTGTTAGTAATTCCAGTCGAATCGCCCTTCTCTTATTTCTACCACCTCTCCTGCCTGGTTGACGGCATCAAACCAAAAAGTTCCAGAAATGATAGAATTTGCAAGATCTACGCGTGTTACTTTGAGTTCGCCCGTTTTTATTGTGTTTGTGTAATATCTATTTGTAGTAGATAAAGAAAATAGCCCCCCCCCACCTTCAATGTCAATATCGTTAATTACATTTTTATTTAAAATATATGTTTGACCGGCTTGCAAATCTATTTTAGATGTCTGTAATACAACTCTCTTATTAGTTGTTCCCCTTAAATCTGCAAAATTCATTGTAAAGTA
>NZ_JBMGQS010000054.1:0-3735 GCF_049060005.1 Flavobacterium sp. PLA-1-15
TTGAATTTAAATGGTTTAAGCCATCTGAAATATTTTAACTGCGATCATAATTTATTAACTTCTTTAAATTTGACAGGCCTAACTAATATTTCAAGTTTGATTTGTACTGAGAATTTGTTTACAACTTTAGATTTAACGGACTTGCATAAGCTTAATACATTGTGGATTAATTATAATCCTTTTCTAGAGAGTGTGTTTATGAAAAACGGAGCCCCATATAATATTTCTACTTCAGGTAGTGTCGTATTGTATGGTTGTACGAACTTACAATACATTTGTGCTGATGAAAATAAGATTGCAGGCTTAACACAAAAAGTAGCAGAGTTAGAAAACAATTGTGTTGTAAACTCCTACTGTTCCTTCACTCCGGGAGGAACATTTTATACCATAAACGGTAACAATACTTTTGACTCCAACAACAACGGCTGTGATGCATCAGATGAAAACCTGCCAAACCTAAAATTCAACATTACAAATGGTGCTCAAACCGGTAGTATAATACCGAATCAAACAGGTGAATATTCCATTCCTGTTCAAGCGGGAACGCATACCATTACGCCAGTATTCGAAAATCCTAGTTACTATACTATTTCGACAACGGCTGTAAACGTAACGTTTCCAGCAACCACAAGCCCCTTCACCCAGAACTTCTGCATCACTCCAAACGGTATCCACCCCGATTTAGAAGTAGCCATACTGCCAACAGCTCCAGCACGTCCGGGCTTTAATGCAAAATATAAAATCATCCTTAAAAACAAAGGAAACGTCCCGCAATCAGGTTCGGTTTTATTGGCGTATAACGATGCTGTTTTGGATTATATTAGTGCCAATCCTGCCTTCACTACACAGTCAGAAGGTTCATTATCGTGGGCTTTCGCCGATTTGCAACCGTTTGAAACAAGGGAAATCAACGTTACCTTAAACGTAAATTCCCCAATGGAAACCCCTGCTGTAAACGGCGATGATGTCCTGACCTATACCGCAACCATCACTAGTGAAGCGACAGATGAACTGCCGTTGGACAATACTTTTACGCTTCCGCAGATAGTAGTAAACTCCTTCGACCCGAACGACAAGACCTGTCTGGAAGGAACTGCCATTTCGCCCGATATGATTGGGCAATACGTTCATTACATGATCCGTTTTGAAAACACCGGAACCTTCGCCGCCGAGAACATCGTAGTGAAAGACATGATCGATACCGAAAAGTTTGATGTTTCGAGTCTGGTAGCCCTAAACGGAAGCCATCCGTACGTAACCAGAATCGAGGGTAACAAAGTAGAGTTCATCTTCGAAGGCATCAACCTTCCTTTTGACGATGCCAACAACGATGGTTATGTGGTTTTCAAAGTCAAGACCTTGCCGACATTGGTGTTGGGCAACAGCTTCAGCAACACCGCCAGCATCTATTTTGATTATAACCACCCGATTGTCACTGAGCCAGCGGTTACTACCTTTGCCGATTTGAATACAAAGGACTTCGAGTTCAACAACTATTTCAGAATCTATCCAAACCCATCATCTGGAATACTGAATATCACTACAAAGCAAGCCATCGAAATGCAATCCATCAATATCTACAATGTTTTAGGGCAGATGGTAGTTGCAGTACCGAATGCAAAAGGCATTAGTGCTGTTGATGTTTCGAGTTTATCCACTGGGAATTATTTTATCAAGATTGTTTCGGATAAGGGGATATCCAATGCGAAGTTTGTTAAAAACTAAAGTTATCATCTCAAAATAACAAGCCTTGCAAATTGCAGGGCTTTTTTATGTAAAAAAAACACGTTCATTTATGCTCAATGCTTCCTAATCATATAAATAAAGACTAGTTTTGTTACGCAAAAAAATAAATCATAAACAATGGATAATTTAATTAATCATCCCGGACTTATCGCAACCTTTACGGTTGTTATCGTAATTATGTTACTGCTGGATTTGGGCGTTTTCAACAAGAAAAGCCACGCGGTTACCAATAAGGAAGCCATCGCTTGGTCGGTAGTTTGGATTGGACTTTCCATGCTTTTCAGCGGATTCATCTATTATTATATGGGTATCGAAAAGTTCTCCCAGTTCCAATCCGCCTATTGGATTGAAAAGGCGCTCTCGGTAGATAATTTGTTTGTGTTTATACTTGTCTTTGGGTTCTTTAATGTACCGAAAGAAAACCATCATAAAGTACTTTTTTGGGGAATCATCGGAGCGTTGGTAATGCGTGCCATCTTCATCTTTGCAGGTGTCGAGTTGATAAAAATGACCTATCTGCCCGAGATGCTTATTTTTGGGCAATTGGTACAGATAAACGCGGTAATGACAATCTTTGGAATTTTCCTGATTTATGCGGGTATAAAATCGTGGTTTGCAAAGGAAGACGAGGACGAAGAGAAAGATTTCAACAGGAGCCCGGGAGCAAAGCTGGTGCATAAGTTTTTTAAAGTAAGCAAGAACTACGACGGTGATAAATTCTTCACCATCGAAAACGGAAAAAAGATAGCAACACCATTGTTTGTAGTGGTTGCCGTAATCGAATTTACCGATTTACTTTTTGCAGTCGATTCCATTCCAGCCATTTTTGCCATCGCTCCAGACGATCCGTTTATCCTTTATACCTCTAATATCTTTGCCATTTTAGGATTGAGAGCGCTGTATTTCCTTTTGGCGAATTTCATCCACCTGTTCAGCAAATTAAAATACGGACTGGCAATTATCCTGGCCTTCATTGGTGTTAAGATGGTAACAGCACCATTCTATCACATCGATTCGTTGCATTCGTTGATGGTCGTGGGAAGCGTCTTGGTGCTTTCGGTTTTAGCTTCCGTTATGTTTCCGGATAAGCCAAAAGCCTAATGAAATAAGGTTGTTTGCCAACCTTAGTCGTCTTAAAGAAACGTTATAATCAATAAAATTTGGGTTAAATTCTTATATTTGTCCCGAAACAAACTAAGCAAACTAAAATTTAGAATAGAATGAAACTACTACAAGGAAAAACAGTTATCATCACTGGTGCAAGCCGTGGAATTGGAAAAGGAATAGCAGAAGTTTTTGCAAATCACGGCGCTAATGTTGCCTTCACTTATAGTTCCTCTGCCGAATCAGCTTTGGCATTGGAAAATGAATTGAATAAACTAGGAATCAAAGCAAAAGGCTACCAATCGAATGCAGCCGATTTCAACGAAGCACAGACTTTCGTAGATGCTGTTTTGGCCGATTTTGGTACTGTGGATGTATTAATAAACAACGCTGGAATCACAAAAGACAACCTTTTGATGAGAATGTCCGAAGAAGATTTCGACAAGGTAATCGAAGTGAATTTGAAGTCGGTTTTCAACATGACAAAAGCCATCCAAAAGACGTTCTTGAAACAACGTTCAGGTTCAATCATCAACATGAGTTCAGTTGTAGGAGTGAAAGGAAATGCAGGCCAAACCAACTATGCCGCTTCAAAAGCAGGCGTTATTGGTTTCACGAAATCAGTAGCCTTGGAATTAGGTTCAAGAAACATCCGTTGCAACGCAATCGCTCCAGGATTCATCGAAACGGAAATGACAGCTAAATTAAGCGAAGACGTTGTAAAAGGTTGGGCAGAAGCCATTCCATTGAAACGTGGCGGAAGCGTATTGGATGTAGCAAACGCTTGTCTTTTCTTCGCATCAGACATGAGTGCCTACGTTACAGGACAAGTTATGAATGTTGACGGAGGGATGTTGACGTAATATTAGATTAAAACAAAAAAAT
>NZ_JBMGQS010000055.1:0-3177 GCF_049060005.1 Flavobacterium sp. PLA-1-15
TATCATAAAAAAGCCCTTCCGTATTGGAAGGGCTTTTTATTATTTGATTGCATTGTAATTACTTGACGATAAGGAATTCGCTTCTTCTGTTCTGTGCGTGCTGTTCTTCTGAGCAGGTTTCCTTGCAGTCGATCTTTGGTTCGCTCTCCCCGTATCCTTTTCCTGATATCCTGCTTGCGGGTATCCCCTTTGAGATCACGTACTGCACGGTTGATTTGGCCCTGCGGTCAGAAAGGTCCAGGTTGTACTTGTCGCTTCCTCGGTTGTCCGTATGTGCCTTTACCATTATCACGAGCTTGTCGTTGTTCTTCATCACCTGAACCAGCTTGTCAAGTTCGAATGCCCCCTCCTGTGTGATGTTTGACTTGTTGTATTCGAAGTTGATCTCCTTCAGGACAATCTCTGTCGGTGTGACGATCACGTCTATCGGGTTCAGCGGTGCCTCGATTCTTGCCTTGCCGCCCTTGTTTGGTGCAATGCTGAATACCCCGCTCTCATATCCGTCCTTTGCGGCCTGGATCGTATAGGCGGTGTTGCATTCCACATTGTACACGACCTCGCCGTTTGCCCCCGTTGTCCTGGTTTCAATCACGTTCTTCTTTGCGTCCAATATGGCCACCCTTGCATCTGCGAGCAGTGCGCCTGTCCTTGCATTAGTGACCACGGTTGTTGCCTCCACGCTGCATACGGGATCTGCCGAATACAGGTTGTCGATCCCTGTCCTGTTGCTTGCAAAGAAGCCGATGTTCTTTACGGTATTGAAGGAGAACGAGAAGTCGTCCTTTTCGCTGTTCACAGGCTTTCCGACGTTCTTGGCTTCCTCTTTTGTATTCAGGTCGATCGAGAAGACATCCAGCCCTCCGAGCCCCTGCCTTCCATTGGAGGAAAAATAAAGCACATTGTCATCGGTGATGAACGGGAACTGCTCCTTGCCCTCGGTGTTCACCTTCGGTCCAAGGTTCTCCGGCTTTCCATACTGGTCGCCATTTACGGACACCTTCCAGATGTCTGATGACCCGATGGAGCCCGGCATGTCCGATGTGAAGTAGAGTGTCTTGCCGTCCTTGCTGATGCTAGGGCTGCTTGTGGAATAGCTCTTGCTGTTGAAGGGAAGCGGTGTGATGTTTCCCCATGTCTCCCCCTGCCTTGTAGCTCTGAATAGGTGTACCTGGCTGAATTTTGCCTTCAATTTCTTGTCCTTCTCAAAGCTGTTCTCCGCATGGCTGTCCCTTGAGAAGTACATCGTGTTGCCGTCGGCCGTTATGGCTACCGGCCCGTCGTGCCATCTTGTGTTCAGCTCTGCCACCTCCACAGGCTTCCCGAAGGTCTTGTCTGCATTGAATGTGGACTTGTAGATGTCCAGGTAGGGCTCGTCGTTCCATCCGTCTGTCCTCTTTGCCTTGTTCCTTGAGCTGGTGAAGTACAGGTTGTTGTCGTTTGCCAGGAAGGGCCCGAAATCCGACTTATCGCTGCTGATGTCCATCGGCTTTATGTTGAATGCCTTCTGCTTGTCCAGAAGTTTAGGCAGGTAGTTCGGGTTTTCCTTGAATGTCTTTGCGCGCTGGTCGTTCGGCGCCTTTGCGGCGAAGGTTGCCATCTGCTTGTTTGCCTCTTCATATTTTCCGTTGGCCTTCAGCATCTGTGCATACCGGTAATGGGTTTCGGCATCCTGGGGTGTGGCCACCACCTTTGCATACCACTTTGCGGCTTCGGCGGTGTTGAACATGTTGTAGTAGGCATCTGCCAACTGCTTGTAGATGTACGGATCCTGCTTGCCCTTCTCGACAAGCTTGAGGTACTCCTGGGTTGCTTCAACATATTCGAACTGGTTGAAGAGGAGATCCGCTCTCTTTGTTTCCTTGCTTTGTGCCTGTAGCGCGGATGTGCTTACCAGCACACAGCCTAACAGTATATATAGTCTTTTCATTATCGGGTCTTGCTTTTAGGTTAGAAATATCTTGGTGAGCGTGATACTTTTTTCGGGAAATTGACATCGAACAGCAGTATGATCTCGTGCGAGGCCGGGGCCACGGTCTTGATCTCCGATATGATGTGGTCGTATGCATATCCTATCCTGATTGAAGGGCTCACGGCCACGTTTACCATCGCACCGAAGCTGTCGTCCACACGGTATGTCGCACCGATCTCGAACTTCTCGTTGAAGAGGAAGTTGGTGGAGACATCAAGTGAGCTAGGCGAGTCGAAGGCCGACTTGAGCATTGCAAATGGCTTGAATTTCAGGTTTGGCGTAAGGTCGAAGACATATCCCCCGGTAATGAAATAGTGCTGGGTCTCGTTTCCGTATTTCACCCCGTTTACATCAAGGTGTGTCGCCTTGAGCATGTTTGGGACCGAGAGCGCCACGTAGTACTTGTCGGTATAGTAGAATAGTCCTGTTCCAAGGTTGAAGTAGGAGTTGCTAGTGTCCTCGCTGAAGGCATCATCTCCGGTTACCTGCAGTGACGGTGCGATCTCGCTGTTGAGCCCTACCTTGTGCAGGGTGATCCCCGCCTTCATTCCCAGTGCAAGCCTGTGCTCGCCTCCAAGGTTCAGCGTGTAGGAGAAGTCCCCATATACGTTCTGTTCCTTTACGGGTCCTATCTCGTCTGCGATGACGGAGAGTCCGAGTCCGACGTTCTTTCCTGCCGGGGTGTGCCCGGAGAAGGTGAATGTGGAGGGTGCCCCGTCGATGTCCACCCACTGCTTGCGGTACAGGAGCCCGAAGGACAGGTTCTCCTTGGATCCGGCATAGGCAGGGTTGATCACGTTCATGTTGTACATGTATTGTGTGTAATGCGGATCCTGCTGGGCCTTGATCTCCCCAATGGATACCACCGCTAATAGAATGGCTAGATATAATTTGTTCATCTGCTTGATTGTTTTTTATTTGTTGGATGCTCCCCCGGGATGCTGTCCCGGGAAATCATCGCAAATATCGTCCTTTTTTTATTTCCTGTTGATATAGATCCAGCCTGTTTTCTTTTCTCCTTCTACGGTCTGGAATACATAGAAGTAGGTTCCGTCAGGAAGTTCATCCCCCGCATTGGTCTGTCCGTACCATTGGTCTACATAGTTCTTGAAGCTGTACACCTCTGTCCCGTAGCGGTTGAAGATGCTGATCTCCCTTACATTGTATCCTGTCAGGTCAAAACTGTCGTTCTTGTCGTTGCCGTCTGG
>NZ_JBMGQS010000056.1:0-2209 GCF_049060005.1 Flavobacterium sp. PLA-1-15
AAAGGTAAACCATGTCGGCGAGTTTCTTATATCAAATTGTGAGTTATCAAGTGTCCAGCCTCTATATGTTACAAAAGTTGAATCTACAGTCGTCGCTCTTTCATGCACGCCTTCACTAAGCATTAAATAATACATCTTGTACTCCACAGGATCCAATGACTTACCATCAACCATATTTGATGTTCTTGTATCATTCTTTACCATCTTGGATTGCAAAGGAAACTCGGTATTATCCCAAATCGAAATGAGGCCTTCTGGATTACCTTCTGGAATCAAATTAATCACAACATCTGTCAATCCATTATTTTCTACTTTAACCAGATGGTGTGTTTTTAAATATCCTTCAATGGAGTCAATATCTACAACATATTGTTCTGCAAAATCTCTAGGAGGAATCGTTGTTGAATTATTATCATCTTTATTACAAGAAAATAAAACAACACTTGTAAGAAGTAAAATAAAATATAACCTAAATTTGTTCATTATTAGTTGGAATTTTAGTGGTGCAAGATACAATATTGATTTATTTTTGAATAACAATTAACGACGTTTTTAGATAAAGATTATGAGAATCGACAAATATTTATGGTGTGTGCGATATTACAAGACAAGAAACATGGTGACAGAGGCTTGCAAGAAGAATCACGTTACTGTAAACGGGCAAATCGCGAAGCCTTCGAAGGAAGTTTTCCCTACCGATAAAATTACATTTCGTAAAGATCAGATTACACAAATCATAACCGTTTTAGACATTCCGCAAAATCGTGTTGGCGCTAAATTGGTCGATATTTACAGAAAAGACGAAACACCACCGGAAGTTTTTGCACATTTGGAATTATTGAAATTATCAAAAGAGCATTACAGAAAAACCGGAGACGGAAGACCAACCAAGAAAGACCGTCGCGACTTGGATGATTATAGTACTGATTTTTCTGACGATGATATTGATTAAAAACAATTAAAGAACTAAATTTACATCGCTTTCAAAAAACAGCACCATGAGCCAAAACATCATACTGAACAATCAAGAAATTGAGCACAAGATTACCCGAATCGCCTATCAGATTTATGAAACTTTCGTTGATGAAGAAGTCATCGTAATTGCTGGAATCGCCAAAAACGGATTTGTTTTTGCCGAAAAGATTGCAACCGCTTTAGAAAAGATATCCACTTTGAAAGTTTCGCTTTGTGAAGTTTTCATCGACAAGCAAAATCCAACTTCACCAATAACAACTTCTCTAACAAAAGAAGAATATCAAAACAAGGGATTGGTGTTAGTTGATGATGTTTTAAATTCAGGAACCACATTGGTGTATGGCGTAAGACACTTTTTAGATGTTCCGCTGACAAAATTCAAGACTGCTGTTTTAGTAGACCGAAATCACAAAAAATATCCTGTAAAAGCAGATTTTAAAGGCATTTCGCTTTCAACTTCATTGCTAGAACATGTTCAGGTAACTTTTGAAGACAATAAAAGCGTTGCCTATTTAAGCTAAAATATTTTCAATTTCCCTTACAATTGTTTCTAGATTTTTTCCATCGACAGCTACTTTAAAAGATGCTTGATTGTAATAATAGCTTCTATCGAAAAGATGTTTGGCTATAAATTCTTTCATTTCTTCTTTTTCCATTTCCGAGAGTAAAGGCCTTTCAGTTTTTGCTCTTGACAAACGTTCGTAAAGCGTTTCTATCGATGCTTTTAGATAAATAGATGTTACTCCTTCCCCATTCAACAATAAATGATTTCCTGCATAGCATGGCGTTCCTCCGCCTAGACTCAAAATTATGTTTTCATCGTTAGCCATTAATTCTGAAAAAATCTGATGCTCTATTTTTCTGAAATAAATTTCTCCCTTGGTTTCAAAAATAGCTTTCACAGACAAATTCACTCGTCCTTCGATGATTTCATCCAAGTCCAAAACCTTCATTTTTATTTTTTCGGACAATAATTTTGCAATTGTAGTCTTGCCCGAACCCATATAACCCAATATTACTATTTTTTTCATTTAAATAAAACCTTATAAATTAAGGCGTTAAGAAGAATTATTAAAAAAAGACAAATTTAAAGGAAAATTGCTTTGAAAAATAAATAATAACGCCTTATATTTGCACCCGCATTCAAGAAAAGAAAATGACTCGATAGCTCAGTCGGTAGAGCACATCACTTTTAATGATGGGGTCCTGGGTTCGAGCCCCAGTCGGGTCACAA
>NZ_JBMGQS010000057.1:0-1739 GCF_049060005.1 Flavobacterium sp. PLA-1-15
AACTGTTTGAGGGCCCAAATGCCGAAAAAATTATCACGCAAGCCTTGAGCATTGCTACGGTTATGGAAATAAAAACACGTCAACAAAACCAATAAAAATGTATTTCTTGCTACATTTGATATAATTCTTTGCAGAATCAATAATTATATGCACGCATAGCATATTTTATACTGCTGTTCCAATTATAATTAATAAATTAGCTATACTTATAACAATCAAAATGACTGTAAAAATAACAGGAATTGGGAGTTACATCCCAGAACAGCGCGTAAAAAATACCGATTTTGAAAGTCATTCTTTCCTAAACGAAGATGGAACGTCTTTGCCTTCCACCAATGATATCATCATTGAAAAATTCAAGGGCATAACTGGAATTGAAGAACGCCGATATACAACTCCAGATCTTGTCACTTCGGACCTAGCTTTTATGGCTTCGCAAAAAGCCATTGAAAATGCCAATATCGATCCAGAAACTTTAGATTACATCATATTTGCACACAATTTTGGTGATGTCCGTCATGGAGCCATCCAATCAGATATTTTGCCAAGCTTGGCGACAAGAGTAAAGCATCGATTGCAAATCAAGAACCCAAGATGTGTTGCCTACGATATTCTTTTTGGTTGTCCAGGTTGGATTGAAGGTGTACTTCAGGCAAATGCCTACATCAAATCCGGAATGGCAAAACGCTGTCTGGTGATTGGTGCCGAAACACTTTCAAGGGTTGTAGATGTTCACGACCGCGACAGTATGATTTATTCGGATGGAGCTGGAGCTTCCATCATCGAAGCTTCAGAAAATGACAACGAAGGCATACTATCGCACGAAAGCGCCACTTTTGCCTACGAGGAAGCCAACTATTTATTCTTCGGAAATTCCTTTAACAAAAACCTTGATCCGGACGTCCGCTACATCAAGATGCACGGTCGAAAAATATATGAATTTGCCTTGAGCAACGTGCCTTTGGCGATGAAAAGCTGTTTGGAGAAAAGTGGTGTTGCGATTGACGATGTTAAAAAAATCCTTATCCATCAGGCAAACGAAAAGATGGACGAAGCCATCATCAACCGTTTCTATAAACTATATGGAAAATCGGCTCCAGAAGGCATCATGCCCATGAGCATCAACTTTCTAGGAAACAGCAGTGTTGCAACTGTCCCTACTCTTTACGATTTACTGATTCACGGAAAAATAGAAAATCAAGAACTTCATAAAGGCGATGTAGTCATATTCGCATCAGTTGGTGCGGGAATGAATGTGAATGCATTCGTTTATAGATATTAAAACCATAATCTATCATAACCGTAAATTCGCAAATTCATCTTTTTGAAAATTTGCGAATTTGCGGTTTCACTTTTAATTAAGTTCCTGTCAATTTCAGAACATTAGAAATCCTCAAAACTTATTATCTTTGCGACTTGGAGCCTTCATGGCTAAATAAAAAACTATGTACGAAAAAACATTTCCAAACAAGCGTTTCAAACACACTTTGGAGTTTCTGAAAAAGCATGTTTCTACCCAAGAAACTATTTTTGATTTGGGCGTTCCGAATCCATTTTCTAAAATCATGGAAGAGAATGGCTATACCGTTAAAAACACCAAAGGCGAGGATTTGGACAATAATCAAACAGCATTGAAAACGGAAGATTATTCTGTTTTTACCGCTTTTGAAATTTTCGAACATTTATTGAATCCCTATACCGTTTTACAAAATGTAAAATGCGACAAATTATTAATATCC
>NZ_JBMGQS010000058.1:0-1274 GCF_049060005.1 Flavobacterium sp. PLA-1-15
CAAGGTCCGATAGGAAATCAGGGACCGGATGGTAATCAAGGACCAATAGGAAACCAAGGACCGGACGGTAACCAAGGTCCGATAGGAAACCAAGGACCGGACGGTAACCAAGGACCGATAGGAAATCAGGGACCAGACGGTAATCAAGGTCCGATAGGAAATCAGGGACCGGACGGTAACCAAGGACCGATAGGTAATCAGGGACCGGATGGTAATCAAGGACCGATAGGAAATCAGGGACCGGACGGTAACCAAGGTCCGATAGGAAATCAGGGACCGGACGGAAACCAAGGACCGATAGGAAATCAGGGACCGGATGGTAATCAAGGACCAATAGGAAATCAGGGACCGGATGGTAATCAAGGACCGGACGGTAATCAAGGTCCAGTAGGAAACCAAGGACCGGATGGTAACCAAGGACCGATAGGAAATCAGGGACCGGATGGTAACCAAGGACCGATAGGAAACCAAGGACCGGATGGAAATCAAGGACCGGATGGAAATCAAGGTCCAGTAGGAAATCAGGGACCAGACGGTAACCAAGGACCGATAGGAAATCAGGGGCCGGACGGAAACCAAGGACCGATAGGTAATCAAGGACCAATAGGAAATCAGGGGCCGGACGGAAACCAAGGACCGATAGGTAATCAAGGTCCGATAGGAAATCAGGGACCGGATGGTAATCAAGGTCCGATAGGAAACCAAGGACCAGATGGTAACCAAGGTCCGGTAGGAAATCAGGGACCGGATGGTAATCAAGGTCCGATAGGAAACCAAGGACCGGACGGTAACCAAGGACCGATAGGAAATCAGGGACCAGACGGTAATCAAGGTCCGATAGGAAATCAGGGACCAGACGGTAACCAAGGACCAATAGGAAATCAAGGACCAGACGGTAACCAAGGACCGATAGGTAACCAAGGACCAGACGGTAACCAAGGACCGATAGGTAATCAGGGACCGGATGGTAATCAAGGACCGATAGGAAATCAGGGACCAGATGGAAACCAAGGACCGGATGGAAACCAAGGACCGGATGGTAACCAAGGACCAGACGGTAACCAAGGACCAATAGGAAATCAGGGACCGGTTGGTAATCAAGGACCGATAGGAAATCAGGGACCAGACGGAAACCAAGGACCGATAGGAAATCAAGGACCGATAGGAAATCAAGGACCAGACGGAAATCAAGGACCGATAGGTAATCAGGGACCGGATGGCAACCAAGGACCAGTGGGACCACAAGGACCGATAGGACCGGACGGCAATCAAGG
>NZ_JBMGQS010000060.1:0-848 GCF_049060005.1 Flavobacterium sp. PLA-1-15
TGTGGACCCTGAGGACCTGTGGCTCCAACTGCTCCGTCAATACCATCTGCTCCGGCTGGACCTTGTGGACCTTGTGGCCCCTGAGGACCTGTGGCTCCAACCGCTCCGTCAATACCATCCGCTCCGGCTGGACCTTGTGGACCTTGTGGACCCTGAGGACCTGTGGCTCCAACTGCTCCGTCAATACCATCCGCTCCCGCTGGACCTTGCGGACCTTGTGGACCCTGAGGACCTGTGGCTCCAACTGCTCCGTCAATACCATCCGCTCCCGCTGGACCTTGCGGACCCTGTGGACCCTGAGGACCTGTGGCTCCAACTGCTCCGTCAATACCATCTGCTCCGGCTGGACCTTGTGGCCCCTGAGGACCCTGAGGACCTGTGGCTCCAACTGCTCCGTCAATACCATCCGCTCCGGCTGGACCTTGTGGCCCCTGAGGACCCTGAGGACCTGTGGCTCCAACCGCTCCGTCAATACCATCCGCTCCCGCTGGACCTTGCGGACCTTGTGGACCCTGAGGACCTGTGGCTCCAACTGCTCCGTCAATACCATCCGCTCCCGCTGGACCTTGTGGCCCCTGAGGACCTGTGGCTCCAACTGCTCCGTCAATACCATCCGCTCCCGCTGGACCTTGTGGCCCCTGAGGACCCTGAGGACCTGTGGCTCCAACTGCTCCGTCAATACCATCCGCTCCCGCTGGACCTTGTGGACCTTGTGGACCCTGAGGACCTGTGGCTCCAACTGCTCCGTCAATACCATCCGCTCCCGCTGGACCTTGTGGACCTTGTGGACCCTGAGGACCTGTGGCTCCAACTGCTCCGTCAATACCATCCGCTCCCGCTGGACCTTG
>NZ_JBMGQS010000061.1:0-728 GCF_049060005.1 Flavobacterium sp. PLA-1-15
TTTCCTATCGGTCCTTGGTTACCATCTGGTCCTTGGTTACCATCCGGTCCCTGATTTCCTATCGGTCCTTGGTTACCATCTGGTCCTTGGTTACCATCCGGTCCCTGATTTCCTATCGGTCCTTGGTTACCGTCTGGTCCCTGATTTCCTATCGGTCCTTGATTTCCTATCGGTCCTTGGTTTCCGTCTGGTCCTTGATTTCCTATCGGACCTTGGTTACCATCTGGTCCTTGGTTTCCTATCGGACCTTGATTACCATCTGGTCCCTGATTTCCTATCGGTCCTTGGTTACCGTCTGGTCCCTGATTTCCTATTGGTCCTTGATTACCATCCGGTCCTTGGTTTCCTATCGGACCTTGATTGCCGTCCGGTCCTATCGGTCCTTGTGGTCCCACTGGTCCTTGGTTGCCATCCGGTCCCTGATTACCTATTGGACCTTGATTACCGTCCGGTCCCTGATTACCTATCGGTCCTTGATTTCCGTCTGGTCCTTGATTTCCTATCGGTCCTTGGTTTCCGTCTGGTCCCTGATTTCCTATCGGTCCTTGATTTCCGTCTGGTCCCTGATTTCCTACCGGACCTTGGTTACCGTCCGGTCCCTGATTTCCTATCGGACCTTGGTTACCGTCCGGTCCTTGGTTACCGTCCGGTCCTTGGTTACCGTCCGGTCCTTGGTTTCCTATTGGTCCTTGATTACCATCCGGTCCCTGATTTCCTATCGGACCTTG
>NZ_JBMGQS010000062.1:0-725 GCF_049060005.1 Flavobacterium sp. PLA-1-15
TCGATGCTTACCTTTGGAAGTTCGTTCACCTTTACCGTAACCGACCCCGTCAAGGGCGTCAGACAGCCTTCGGTTCCGGTATAGCTGACGCTCACCAATTCATAAACGGTTGTCTGAGTAAGGGTTCCCGTTGCGACAATGGCCTCTCCCGTTACAGGATTGAGCAATGCCGTCTCGTTGTTCAAGACCCCGACTATGTTATAGGTAACCACCGCTCCAGGGGTTCCCGTGAATACGATCTCTGAGCTCTCTCCAGAGCAGATCTCCGATTCGGTTCCGTTTGCAACAGTGGCTACTGGCAATGGCTTCACCGTAAGGGTCATGGTATCGGATATGACATCGGCACATGGCGCGCTGCTCAGCACGCAGTAATAGTCGCCGCTGTCGGCAACCGTTGCCGAATTGATCGGATAGATGTTCGTGGTGGCACCCGGACCTGTCAGGGCGGTTCCTCCCTTATACCACTGGTAGCTGATGTTGCTTCCGGTGGCCTCCACCTTGATGTAATGTGTCTCGCCTTCGCAGATGTTGGCATCCTCCGGATCGGCCGTGATGACCGGCGCCTGGTTTACCGTGATCGCTAGCGGGTCTGAAGTGATGGAAGGGCACGAGTCACTGCTCACGACGCAGGTGTAGACACCCGTATCGGAAACCTGCGCTGCGCTTATTGTAAGGTTCTGGCTGTTGGTTCCTACAGGAGTGGTGCCTCTCAGCCATTGGTAGCT
>NZ_JBMGQS010000063.1:0-508 GCF_049060005.1 Flavobacterium sp. PLA-1-15
TTTTTTCATAATTTGGAGTCTTTTGTTTTTAATACTCCATATCGAATCGTCCCTCTCTTATTTCTACAACTTCTCCTGCCTGATTGACGGCATCAAACCAAAAAGTTCCAGAAATAATAGAATTTGATAAATCTATACGTGTTATTTTGAGTTCGCCTGTTTTTATGGTATTAGTATAGTAGTTTTTATTTAAGAAAGAAGAAATATAATATTGCCCTCCCCCCCCTATAAAGTCACCATTATCAATAGTGTTTTTATCTAAAGTATAAGTTTGTCCGGCTTGCAGATTTATAGTGCGTGTTTGAACAGCTATAGCCTTTACATCAGTTCCTCTTCGATCGGAAAAATGTATATTAAAATAAAATTCTTCATCAATAAATTCATAATTACAAACAAGAGCTGGACTTAGCCCTTCTTGATGTGGTAGAAAAACTTTGCCATTTATCAAACAACCGGCGGTATTGGCACCTGTTTGGGTTTCTGGAGGGAGTTTGTCACTGCCACTAAA
>NZ_JBMGQS010000064.1:0-500 GCF_049060005.1 Flavobacterium sp. PLA-1-15
CAGGCCTACACCTGTGGCATTTACGAAAAGGTTGATCGTATCCCCCTCGCAGTACGTTCCTCCTGCAGATTCATTTACAATAACCGTTGGCTGGTTCAGCAGAAGTTCCACTATCGTGGAAGTGGCCGGTGTGCCACAGCCTGAGATGACAACATAATAGTCTCCCGCATCTGCAACAGAGGCCGATGGTATGGTCAGGATGTTCGAATCGGTTCCTGTTGGCAATGTATTGTGGTACCACTGGTAGGAAAGGTTGTCGCCCGTGGCGGTTACCTCAAGGCTTACCGTGTCCCCGATGCACAGCACTGTTCCTGTTGGAGGAGTGATGCTTACAAATACAGGGTCGGCATCGACCTCTATGGTCAGTGAGCCCGTAAGCGGTGCAGAACAGGCAACACCTGAAAGGGTCTGCTCTGCAGACACCAAGGTGAAGGTGTAGCTTAGGTTGGGATCCGGAAGGTTCACTGTGTCAAGGGTGAAGTTTCCTGATCCGTCCAGTG